>NZ_JBBPCC010000009.1:0-275842 GCF_038070315.1 Paenibacillus filicis
CGCTTCTGCTCGAAAGCCTTGCCCGCATACAGCGGGCGGGTGAACAGCAAGTCGTCAGCGCTCCGCTCGACCGAGACGGCATCCGAGCTTTGTCCGGCGCCAAGCCGGGCCGCCGCCATCGGGGCAAGATCACGGCCGATCGCGGTATGGCCGAAGAATACGGCATCTGCTCCGGCCTGCCCGATGATAGCGCACAGCACCGGGAAGTACGCGTCCGGATTGTAGTGCTCCAGCTCCGCCCGGTCAGCGGCGATGACTTCATCGATCTCGTAACGCGATAGCTCAGCGGCAAATGGCCCGATGCCGTATCCGAGCAATGCGGCGACGATCCGGTCTCCGTCCTTCCGGGCCAGCCTGGCGGCCTGAATAAGCTCGCTTGTCACCTGTCGGAGCTTGCCGTCGCGAACCTCGCCGATCACGAGATAAGTTTGGCTCATCTGGAATTCCCCCTTGAGATCAAAGTTCAAAGGAAACATACGACTTGCTGAAAAGCTTGGAGTTTCGGATCAAGGGAAACGAAGGCTGAGAGGTTGGAGGGATAGGCCCGAAAGCTGGGGGCCAGAGAAGGCGGTGAGTAGGAGAGAGCAGTGAGTAGCAGAAGGCAGGAATCCGCATCCAACAGGAGGGGCATGAATTCAGAGCAGCTTCGCTTCGCTGCGCAGCAGCTCCACGAGCCGGGAGGCTTGCTGCCGGGGATCGCCACCGATCCGCTGTCCCGCATTCCGCTCCGGGGGGAGCTTGAGCGAGGTTCGGACCGTACGTGGGGCTATATCCGCTGCGTCAAGCTCCAAGTCAGCAAGCTCCAGCTGGTGGAAGGGCTTCTTCTTCGCCTTCATAATGCCGGGCAGCGACGGGTAGCGGGGGTCGTTCAGCCCTTGCTGGGCCGTGAACAGGGCTGGAAGGGTGACTTCTACCGTCTCGTTGTCTCCCTCGGCATCGCGCAGCGCGACGGCCCGGCCGCCGTCAATGTCCAGGCGGGTAATCGAGGAAGTGTGCGGAATGCCGAGCAATTGGGCCACGCGCAGTGCCACCTGCCCGGCTCCTTGGTCGACAGAGAAGCTCCCGCCGAGCAGCAGGTCGCAGGGATGCTGCCGTAGATAAGCCGACAACGCGACCGAAACGCCGTATTCGTCGTCCAGTCCCTCATCTGAGATCAGCACGGCGTCATCGGCGCCCATGGCGAGCGCTGTCCGGATAGCTTCCGCGCTGCGCTGCGGCCCGACAGACAGCACAGTTATGGTTCCTCCATGCTTTTCCTTCAGGCGGATGGCTTCTTCCACGGCATATTCGTCGTACGGATTAAGAATGAACTTGGCGCCATCCAGCGCGACCGCGCCGTCCTGGATCGTAATTTTCTCCTCGGTATCCAAGGTTTGCTTCATCAGCACCGCGATGTTCATGGTCCTTGCCTCCCTTACGGAATGATTGGCAGTACCCGGCTAAGCACGAAGACCCCGCAGGAAGAACTCTAGGGTCTTCTCGACCTGGGCGGCCAGCGAATATTTGCGTCCGGCGATCAGCCAGGATGTCACGACCTCATCCATCCCGCCGAATAGCAGCAGACGGGTGAGCTTCACATCAAGATCGGCGCGGAATAGCCCCTCCTCGATACCTTGGCGCAGCACATTCTCGATAAGCTGGATGTAGGTCTTGACGACCTCGCCGATCGCTTTGCGCAGCTCCAGCGAGCTTTGCCTCAACTCGATTTGCGTCACATAAGCCAAGGCGACATTGCTCTCCAGCTCACTGTAGTGCAGCTCGCAAATTTTCCTCAGCGCCTCATCCGCCGAGTCGGTGTCCCGGATGCTCTCGTGAAAACGGGCGACCAGATCCCCGAGCCGATCCTGAAACAACGAAACAAGGATATCTTCCTTGTTCTTGAAATATAAATAAATCGTACCGTCCGCAACACCCGCTTCCTTGGCAATCCGCGACACCTGCGCCTGATGGTAGCCATGCTCCGCGATGACCTGGAGAGCTGCTTCCAAAATGAGTTGGCGTTTTTCTTTTTTCCTACTTGCCATGCGACCACCCCGATGGTAAGATTCAACTACCTGAATGAATACTCATTCATTTTCGTAAGCTTAGGGGGAAACACGGTCTATTGTCAACGTATTTCGTTGTTTTGCATTTTATGAGCGTTTATCGGTAATCGCTTTCACTTGAAGAGACCAGGGCAGGCAAATGCTTATGGTCGGTGAATAGGGGGAGAGGGATGGATGGCGGCTATGGTCTGGCAGCTTCTCAATGCGCTCTTATTCCTAAGCCTAACCGGATATGGCGTTTATTTATTCGGCAAGGCGGTGTACCACCGGTACTTGTACTTGAAGCTCGGGCGGCCCGCCGATCTCACGCAGCGCTGGAGGGAGAGGCTCGGAGCGTTTCTGGCCGAGACCTTCGGGCAAAGGAAGCTGCTAAAGGATAAGCGGAGCGGCCTCATGCATATCGTTATTTTTTACGGATTTATTATCCTTCAGCTCGGTGCGCTGGACTTGATCGTCAAAGGATTGACGGGAGGGCGGCCGCTGCCTATTCCGGCCTATGAGGCCTTCGGCCTGCTGCAGGAGATCACCGTGGTGCTGGTGCTCGCCGCGATGGCGTATGCGGCTTTCCGCCGCTATGTGGAGAAGCTGCCCCGGCTGAAAAGAGGCTGGAAGCCGAGCATCGTTGTCTTCTTCATCTTCGGGCTGCTGCTATCGGTGCTGCTGTCGCTTGGCTTCGAGCGATTATGGCTCGGGCATCCTGCAAGCGCTTACGGTCCTGTCTCCTCTTGGCTGGCCGGAGGCTTTGGGCACTGGATGTCCAGTGGAGCTGCCGGTATCGCCTTCTATGCGGCCTGGTGGATTCACCTGCTGATTCTGCTTTCGTTTCTCGTGTACGTGCCGCAGTCCAAACACTTTCATATCCTCACAGCACCGCTTAATCTCTGGCTGCGCCGCAAGGAGCCGCCGGGACGGCTGCGGAGGCTCGATCTGGAGGATGAAACGGCAGAGTCGTTTGGCGTTGGGCAGATCGAAGCGTTCACGCAGAAGCAGATGCTCGATTTCTATGCTTGTGTAGAATGCGGGAGATGCACCCAGGTATGCCCGGCCTCCGGCACAGGGAAGGCGCTCTCCCCGATGCATCTGATCTCCAAGCTGCGCGATCATCTGGTGGAGAAGGGCGCTGCGGTTACCTCCAAGTCGCCGTGGATTCCGGGCTTTGCCTTCGGGTCGTCCTCCGGGACAGCACACCGGATGGATGCGGCTCTAGTGTCAGAGGGGGTTTCATGGATCGATCCCTTGCCCGCATCTGAGTTATCACCAGAATCACTTGCTGCTTCGCCAGAAGCGACGTTATCGCCAGAATCCCCTCTCCTGCTCGTACCTCCATCCGCACAAGCAACAACGGATGAACTCAGCGCAAAATCTCCACAAGCAGCTCCCCCAGGATCCGTACCGTCAAGCACACACGCAGCTTCTCATGAATCTGGCTCAGCGCCCTTGAATAACAGGAATTCCATGCACGAGACGCCTGCTCATCCGCCAGCGCTTGCATCTAACCCTTCTTCCTCTCAGCGCGCTCCTATCGCGCCGTTATCCGCCGCCGCATCCGCATCCTCTATCGGCATCAAGCCGCATTCTTATCCGCATCCGCCACAGCATGCTCCTAACGTTCCTGAACCGCAAGCCCCCTCAACCGCCGCACAATCCGTACCTCCAATTACCGATATTCGCCCGACGCTCGGCTGGCAGCAGCAAGCCTGGCGTCCATCCGCCGAAGCTGAGGATGTGACCCAGCTGGAGCTGATCGGCGATGTGATCACCGAGCAGGAAATCTGGTCCTGTACGACCTGCCGCAACTGCGAGGATCAGTGTCCGGTCGGCAATGAGCATGTGGATAAGATCATAGACCTGCGCCGCCATCTCGTCCTGATGCAGGGCAGCATGCCTTTGGAGGCGCAGCGCGCGCTCCAGAATATTGAGCGGCAGGGTAACCCGTGGGGGATTAGCCGCAGCGATCGGAGCCGCTGGACGGCTGAGATCGGGGGCATACCGGTGCCGACGGTCCGGGACAATCCCGGCTTTGAGTACTTGTTCTTCGTCGGCTCCATGGGCTCCTATGATCTGCGCAGCCGCAAGGTGTCGCGGGCATTCGTCAGGCTGCTGCAAGAAGCGGGAGTCAGCTTCGCCATCCTGGGCAATGAGGAGAAGGGCTCCGGCGATACACCGCGTCGGCTGGGCAATGAGCTGCTGTTCCAGCAGCTGTGCGCGGACAATATCGCGACGTTCGTGCGGTACGGCGTCCGGCGGATCGTAACGGCCTGTCCGCATACGTACAACACGCTCAAGCACGAATACCCGGACTTCGGTATGGAAGGGGTGGAGGTGCTGCATCATAGCGAGCTGCTGGAGAAGCTGGTTCGCGAGGGGCGGCTGAAGCCGCAGCATCCGGTGAAGGAGCGTGTCACCTATCACGATTCCTGTTACCTGGGCAGGTACAACGGGGTGTACGAACAGCCTCGGCAGGTACTGCGTGCGATCCCCGGCGTGGAGCTGGTCGAGATGGCAAGAAGCCGGGAGAACGCCATGTGCTGCGGAGCCGGCGGCGGTATGATGTGGCTGGAGGAAACGGGCGGCAAGCGTGTGAACGCGGCCCGTACCGAGCAGGCGCTGGCTGTGAATCCGACCGTGATCAGCAGCGCATGTCCGTACTGCCTGACGATGCTCGAGGACGGAACCAAGCAGAAGGAGGTGGAGAACCGGGTACAGGCGAGAGATATTGCCGAGCTGCTGGAGCAATCCGTATTCGGAATGGAGAGGAAAGGGTGATAAGACTATGCAAATCCGCAAAGCGGCCGTTATCGGCTCAGGCGTCATGGGCTCGGGCATTGCCGCCCATCTGGCGAATGCGGGTATCCCTTGCTTGCTGCTGGACATCGTGCCTGGCGAACTGACCGCTCAAGAGGCTGCGAAGGGACTGACGCCGGAGCATCCGTCCGTCCGCAATAGATTGGCCGATCAAGCGGTCGAACGGCTGAAGAAAACGAAGCCGTCTCCCTTGTACGACGAAGCGTTCGCCGGCCGGATTACACCGGGCAATCTGGAGGATCATCTGCCTCTGCTGGCTGAGGTGGACTGGGTGATCGAGGTGATTGTGGAGAAGCCGGAGGCCAAGAAGCAGCTATTATCACGCATCGAGAAGCACTGGAAGCCCGGCACGATCGTCAGCACGAACACGTCCGGCATCTCGATCGAAGCGATGTCGGCAGACTGCGGTGAGGCGTTCAGGCGGCACTTTATGGGGACGCATTTCTTCAATCCTCCCCGCTATATGAAGCTGCTGGAGCTGATCCCCGGCAGGCAGACGGACCCTGAGCTCGTGACAGGGATGAAGCACTTTTGTGAACGTAAGCTCGGGAAGGGAGTCGTGCTGGCCAAGGATACGCCGAATTTCATCGCCAACCGGATCGGGACGTATGGCCTCCTGGTCACTCTACAAGAAATGCAGAAGCAGAGCTTCACCGTGGAAGACGTGGATGCGGTCACAGGTCCGGCGATGGGGCGGCCGAAGAGCGCCACCTTCCGCACCCTGGATCTGGTTGGTCTCGATACCTTCGTACACGTGGCCGGCAATGTGGCTGAGCAGGCAGTCGATGAAGACGAGAAGGCGAGGTTCACGGTGCCCGAGGTACTCCAGACGATGGTGGGCAAGGGCTGGCTGGGTGAGAAGGGAGGGCAGGGCTTTTACTTGAAGAGGAAAGGAGCGGACGGCAGCGAAATTTTATCGCTCAATCTGGCTACGCTGGAATATGGGAAGCCAGGCAAGCCTGCGGCTGCCTCGCTGGAGGCGGCGAAGCTGGCGAAGGGAGCGGGGGCCAAGACGAAGGCTCTGCTGCAAGGCCGGGACCGGTATGCGGTGTTCGCTTGGAGCGTGCTGAAGCCTGTGCTTGTGTATGCTGCCGCCAAGCTGGGCGAGATCGCAGACACGATCCGCGAGATCGACGATGCGATGAAATGGGGCTTTAACTGGGAGCTAGGTCCATTCGAGCTGTGGGATGCGATCGGTCTGGCGGAGTCCGTGCAGCGGATGGAGGCTGAGGGGACGGCCGTCCCTGCCTGGGTCAAGGCCTGGATCGCTTCGGGCCACATGTCTTTCTACCGCGAGCAGGACGGCCGGATGTTCTATGTGAATGCGGGCGCCTACCGCGGAGTGGAAGAGGTGCCCGAACTGATCTCGCTGGACGCTCTGCGCAAACGCAAGCAGGTCGTTCTCTCCAATCAGGGGGCGAGCCTGCTCGATCTGGGGGATGGCGTGGCCTGCCTCGAATTTCACTCACCGAACAATGCGATCGGCGCTGACATTCTGACGATGATCCAACGGAGCCTGGAGGAGGTCCGGCGGCAGTACGATGGGCTTGTCATCGCCAATCAGGGGCGGAATTTCTGTGTGGGAGCCAATCTGATGATCCTGCTGATGGAGGCGCAGGACGAGGAATGGGAGGAGATCGACAGCATTATCCGGCTGTTCCAGCATACGATGCTGCAGCTCAAGCGCTTCGAGAAGCCGGTCGTCGCCGCCCCGCACCGGATGACGCTGGGTGGCGGGGTGGAGGCCTGCATGCCGGCAGACCGCGTCGTGGCTGCGGCCGAGACGTACTACGGCCTCGTGGAGGCCGGCGTCGGCCTGATTCCGGCCGGAGGCGGCTGCAAGGAGCTGGCGCTTCGCGCGAGCCGCAGCGCTGCCGGGCCGGAGGCGGATATTCAGCCGTGGATCAACCGGGCGTTCGAGACGGTCGGCATGGCCAAAGTCTCGACGAGCGCCCATGATGCCTTCGGGCTGGGACTGCTTCAGGAAGGGGACCGGGTGGTCGCGGGCCTGGACCTGCTAATCCATGAGGCGAAGCAATCCGTACGGGGCCTGGTGCAGGGCGGCTATGAACCGATCCCAGAGAGGAAGATACGCGTCGCCGGGGCAGAAGGTAAGGCGGTGCTGCAGCTCGGAGCCTACGGGCTGCACCGGGGCGGGTATATCAGCGATCACGATCTGAAAATCGCCGGCAAGCTGGCGCATGTACTGGCCGGAGGAGATGTGGCGGCAGGCTCTCTGGTGACGGAGCGTTATCTGCTTGATCTGGAGCGGGAAGCCTTCCTCAGCCTCTGCGGCGAGCCGAAGACGCAGGCCCGCATGCAGCATATGCTGGCCAAGGGCAAGGCGCTGCGCAATTAGCAGCGGGATGAGCGGCAACAATCCGAAAGCGAGGTGGAGATTCCATGAGAGAAGCGGTCATCGTATCGATCGCCCGCACGCCGGTCGCCAAGGCGAAGAAAGGCGGCTTCGCCCAGACGCGGGCTGACGATCTGGGCAAGGCAGTGCTGGAAGCCGTCGTCGAGCGCACCCCTGGGCTGCGCAAGGAGGAGGTGGAGGACATCCTCATCGGCTGCGCGATGCCGGAGGGGGAGCAGGGGCTTAATGTTGCCCGTATTCTATCGCTGTATGCGGGCTTCCCGGTTACGGTCCCGGCGCTGACGATCAACCGGTTCTGCGCTTCGGGGCTGCAATCCATCGCCTTCGCCGCCGAGCGCATCCGTGCCGGGTCGGCGGAGGTGCTGATCGCCGGAGGCGTCGAGAGCATGAGCCATGTGCCGATGACGGGCTTTAAGGTATCGCCGAATCCGAAGATCGTCGAGACGATGCCGGAAGTCTATATCGGCATGGGGCATACGGCCGAGGAGGTGGCATCCCGCTTCGGCGTCAGTCGGGAGGAGCAGGACCGCTTCGCCGCCCGCTCTCATGCGAAGGCCGCTGCCGCCATCCGGGCCGGACGGTTCCGCGAGGAGATCGTGCCGGTGCAGACGGAGTGGCGGGAGCTGGACGAAGCTGGCGGTCGTGTGAAGACGCGGGCCCAGGTCGTGGATCAGGACGAAGGGGTCCGGGCGGACACGACGGCGGAGGTGCTGGCGGGGCTGCGCTCTTCGTTCAAGCTGGGCGGGACGGTCACGGCGGGCAATTCGTCGCAGATGAGCGACGGAGCGGCTGCAGCCGTCCTGATGAGCCGGGAGCGGGCAGAGGCGCTGGGCTTGAAGCCGCTGGCGACGTTTCGCTCATTCGCAGTGGCGGGCGTGGAGCCGGAGGTGATGGGGATCGGCCCGGTAGAGGCGATCCCCAAGGCGCTTCGGCAGACTGGGTTAACGCTGGATGACGTGGATCTCTTCGAGATCAACGAGGCGTTTGCCTCACAATGCGTGCACATTATCCGTGAGCTGCGACTGGACGAAGAGAAAGTGAATGTCAACGGAGGCGCGATCGCGCTAGGTCATCCGCTCGGCTGCACGGGGGCGAAGCTGGCGGCGACGCTGATCTACGAGCTGCGCCGCCGGGGAGGCGGCATCGGCGTTGTTTCGATGTGCATCGGAGGAGGGATGGGCGCTGCCGGCGTGTTCGAGGTGTACGGGGAGTAATGACGAGAGGAGGGACCGGGATGAGTAAAACGATCGGCGGAAGCTTTATTTTGGAGGATACCGACTACCGCAGCATCGTGACGCCGGAGGATTGCACAGAGGAGCACCGGATGATCGCCCGGATGACGGAGGACTTCGTGGAGGGGGAGATCGCTCCCTTGGACGAGGAGCTGGAGGCGCTCGATTACGAGCTGACTGTGGGACTTCTGCGCAAGGCGGGGGAGCTGGGCCTGCTCGGCGCGGAGGTTCCGGAGGCATACGGAGGGCTTGGTCTCGACAAGCTCAGCTCAACGATCATTAACGAGAAGCTGTCCGGGGCGTCTTCCTTCGCCCTGACGATCGGGGCGCATGTCGGCATTGGGACGCTGCCGATCGTGTACTTCGGCAGCGATGAGCAGAAGCGGAAGTATCTCCCTGCGCTGGCGAGCGGGGAGAAGATCGCCGCCTACTGTCTGACGGAGCCGTCCTCCGGCTCCGACGCGCTGGCGGCGCGGACGATGGCGCAGCGGTCCGAGGACGGAACGTTCTATACGCTGAACGGCACGAAGCAATTTATTACGAATGCGGGTTTCGCGGATCTGTTCATCGTGTATGCCAAGGTGAATGGGACGGCCTTCAGCACGTTCATCGTCGAACGGACGATGGAGGGAGTCAGCATCGGCCCCGAAGAGAAGAAGATGGGGATCAAGGGCTCCTCCACATGCCCGCTGATCCTGGAGGATGTCAAGGTTCCCGCGGAAAACCTGCTGTGGGAGGAAGGCAAGGGGCACCTGATCGCGTTCAATATCCTGAATATCGGGCGCTTCAAGCTGGCGGCCGGCTGTGTGGGCGGCTGCAAGGATGCACTCGGCTATGCGGTGCGCTACGCGCGGGAGCGCAAGCAGTTCGGCCGTGCGGTCGCCTCCTTCCCGCTGATCGGCAGCAAGCTGGCGGAGATGAACATTCGCACGTATGTGCTGGAAAGCATGGTGTACCGGACAGCAGGGCTGTTCGACGAAGGGCTGGCCGGGGTCGATTCGGGCAGCGGCAGCGTCGGTCCGGCGTCCGCCAAGGCGATCGCCGAGTATGCGCTGGAATGCTCGGTCAACAAGGTGTTCGGATCGGAAGCGCTGGACTTTGTAGTCGATGAGGGCATGCAGATCCACGGCGGATACGGGTACATCCGGGAATACCGGATCGAGCGGATGTACCGGGACTCGCGGATTAACCGCATTTTCGAAGGGACCAATGAGATCAACCGGCTGCTGATCCCGGGGACGCTGATCAAGCGGGCGATGAAGGGCGAGCTGCCGCTGATCCCGAAGGCCATGGCGCTCCAGGCTGAGCTGCTGTCCCTCGTTCCGGGGCAGTCCTTCGAAGGCGTGCTGGAGGAGGAGACGCATCTGCTTGCCATGTCGAAGAAAATCTTCCTGATGGTCGGCGCGCAGGCGGTGCAGAAGTTCCAGGCGAAGCTGGAGGAGGAGCAGGAGATCCTGAGCCGGCTGGCAGATATGCTCATCTCCGTCTACGCGATGGAGAGCGCCCTCCTGCGGGCGAAGAAACGGAACACCGTCTCCGGTGAGGAGAAAGGACGGCTGGCGTCGGAGATGACATCGGTGTTCGTTCATCAGACATTTGTGGATATTGAGCGGTGGGCCAGGGAGACACTGGCCGCCATAGAGTCCGGCGACATGCTGCGCACCCAGCTGTCCGTGCTCAAGAAGCTGGCCCGACGCCAGGAGCTTCCTGCGATCGCGCTCAGGCGAACTATTGCGGGGCGTGTGATCGACGCTGGAGGCTACGTCGTGTAAGTGTAGCACTTCTTAGGGTTCGAAGACATCAGGCAAGGGGTGGTCGACATGTCAAGCAAGCCCTGGTTGAGACATTATCCCGCTGAAGTGCCCGAAACCTACGACTATCCGAAGCATAATCTGGCGCAACTTTTGGTGCAGGCGGCGGAGCGGTACCCGGAGCGAGACGCGCTGCATTTCCTCGGGCGGAAGCTCAAGTACAAGGAGCTGCTGGATAGCGCCTATCGGTTCGCCGGGGCGCTCCAGCGTCTGGGCGTCGGGTCAGGCGACCGGGTCGCCGTCATGCTGCCGAACTGTCCGCAGGCGGTGATCGCCTATGCGGGCACCCTGCTGACCGGAGGCATCGTCGTGATGACGAACCCGCTGTATATGCCCCGTGAGCTGGAGCATCAGCTGCTGGACTCCGGCGCGCAGACGATCGTCACACTCGATCTGCTGTTCGAGCGGGTGATGAAGGTCGTCCCGCTTACTGAGGTGAGGCATGTGATCGTCACCTCAGTGAAGGACTATCTGCCGTTCCCCGCCAACTGGCTGTACCCGCTCAAGGCACGCAGAGACGGCCAGAAGCGGGAGGTCGTCTACAGCGAACGGGTGCTGGCGTTCGCCCGCCTGCTGCGCGAGTCGCCTGCCGCTCCGTGCTGCGCCCAGGTGGACGCAGAGCGCGACCTCGCGCTGATCCAGTACACGGGCGGCACGACCGGCACGGCCAAGGGCGTCATGCTGACGCACTATAATCTGATCGCCAATGCGATCCAGAGCCGGCTGTGGGCCTACCGTGCTGCTCCGGCAAGAGAGCGCTTTCTAGCGGCGCTGCCGTTCTTTCATGTATTCGGCCTGACGGTGCTGATGAACCAGTCGATGTACTTGGGCGGCATGCTGGTTCTGCTGCCGCGCTTCGAGATCAATCAGACGCTCCGCGCGATTCACCGGCTGAAGCCGACGATTTTCCCCGGAGCGCCGACCATGTACATTTCCTTGATTCATCATCCCGAGGCGTGGCGATACGACTTGTCGTCGATCGATTTCTGTATCTCCGGAGCCGCACCCCTGCCTTATGAGGTGCAGACTGAGTTCGAGCGGATAACAGGCGGCAAGCTGATCGAGGGCTACGGGCTGACGGAAGCATCCCCTGTCACCCATGCTAATCCGATCTGGGAGCAGCGCAAGCTCGGCTCGATCGGCCTGCCGCTGCCGGATACGGACAGCCGGGTCGTCCATGCAGAGACCGGAGAGGAGCTGCCGCCCGGCGAGATCGGGGAGCTCGTCGTCCGCGGGCCGCAGGTCATGCGCGGCTACTGGAACAATCCTGCCGAGACGGCCGCTGTCTTGAAGGACGGGTGGTTATATACCGGAGATTTGGCGAGAATGGATGAGGATGGATATTTTTATATTTTGGACCGGCGCAAGGATCTGATCATCGCTGGCGGCTACAACATCTACCCCCGCGAGGTGGAGGAGGTGTTGTTCGAGCACCCGGATGTGGCGGAGGCGGTCGTTGCCGGAGCCGTCGACCCGTACCGGGGAGAGACGGTCAAGGCTTATATCGTGCTCCGCAAGGGAACGGACACGGATGCGGAGGAGCTGAAGGCGTGGTGCAAGGCCCGGCTGGCTGCTTACAAGGTGCCGCGCATCTACGAGTTCCGCGACAGTCTGCCGAAGACGATCGTCGGCAAGGTGCTGCGGCGCAAGCTGACCGAAGAGGCCGAGCAGCGGAAGCCGGATGACTGATCCGCCTGCTTCACCGGCGAGGGAGGACTTGGGATGGATAAGGAAGCTACGGATTTTCTGAAGCGGCTGGAGCGGGAGGCCGAAGGCACGTTCTGGACGTTCATCGGAGCGGAGCTGCAAGCGCTGGACCCGGAGCGGGTGCGCGTCACGCTGAGCGTGCAGCCGCATCATCTGAATACGATCGGGCTGCTGCACGGCGGGGTAAGCGCTACGCTGCTGGATTCGGCCATGGGACTGGTTGGGATGGCGGCACGGCCAGACGATACGGTTGTGACGACGAATCTTCACCTTCATTACCTGGCCCCGGTGAAGCGAGGCACGGTGACCGTGACAGCGGAGATCGTGCACAGCTCCCGTAAGCTAATCACGGCCCAAGGGCATATCTATGACGAGCAAGGGGCGCTGTGTACCTTCGGCACCGGAACGTTCCGGGTACTGGATCGTAAAGCGCCCTGAGACCTGAGGCTGATGGGGAGCCGGAGCAGGACTAGGGGCTTTGTCTTGGGTCCTGCCAACAACAGGCGCTCCCCCCTTTGGAGGAAGTTTCGGGAAACTCTCGAAACGGATGAAGCTGCCCATACTGCGACTTAGGCTGACAAGAGGCTAACTCTTGTCGAGATTTCGAATGAACGTAGTAACATTGCCCAAACAACAGGCTCCTTGTGGATTATTAACCTCACAACCACAGCGATTCGCTTGAACTTGTTCACGAATATGGTCAGTCGGTTGTTGATTTTCTTGAATGGCTTGTATGATGCCTTTTCTTGTCCATCCAAAACAGTAACAAACAGGCACATCCAACTCATCGTCCTTCTGAAACACAGAAACTTTGAGCGTATCTTTGTCGTAGGTCTGCATATCGCTAAAGTAGACCACTTCACAGGATGAATTGGAACAAAATACGTATGACGATTCGGGATGAATGGTTCCTAACGCTGTTGGTTGTAGCAATGCTTTTAGTGTAATCAGTTGAACGCTTCTGCCCTTTTGATGACAAACAGGGCATTTGTTAAGCGTTGCAGGCTTTTCGTCGGCCGTTTGGCAACAGCTATCCATTTCTAACCACTCCTTATGCAGCTTTAAATGAGCGAACAGGCAAATATCTTATAGAAAGTTTGTACAATAAGTCAAATAGGCGGTGCAAGGATAACATCCTGAGTACCGCCTTTTTTTTGTTTTTTGTTTAGGGGGTCTTAATCTTTAATCCACCAGCACCTTGGTATTGGAGAAAAAGCTCTTGGTCGCGGTATAGGCTGCCCCAACAGCGATGGAGTCGGTAGCTGGACTGGAGAAGCTGATTTTCAGCTGCCGACGGGTGAAGGGGAGTGTACTTTGCTCGACGATGCGCATAATCGGATTTTTAATCCATTTCTCTGCTACGGCCAGTCGGTTTCCGATCACGATGAGCTCCGGATTGAACATATTGATAATGTTCGCGATCCCGATGCCGATATACTCGCCAATTTGGTTAAACAAATGGATGACCTTGGCCGAGCCTGCATCCGCCATGGCGACCAGATCGTTGATATCCAGCGCTTGGCCGTTGGGCTCGCCCGCGAAGAGCTGGCGCGCCTGCTCAATCAGGGCATTTTCAGAAGCGTACAGCTCCCAGCATCCTTTGCTGCCGCATTTGCATTTCTTACCGTTGGTTTCGATGATGAAATGTCCCATTTCGCCTGAAAACCCGGATACTCCACGGTAAATTTCGCCGTTGAGCAAAATTCCTGTACCAATCCCGATCCCGAGGCTGACGAAGATCAGATTCGAATCGCCGATACCGACACCAAACTCTTTTTCCCCGATTGCTCCCGCATTGGCCTCGTTTTCGATGATGACCGGCGTATTGAAGGCTTCTGTAACGATGCGATACAGGTCTAAATTCTCCCAGCCCAGGTTAGGGGCAAGCAATATCGTACCTTTATCGTCCAGCACTCCGGGCACGCCGATGCCGATGCCGATAATGCCGTACCTGCTCTCAGGAGCCCGGTCGATCATCGTTTGGATAGCTTCGATCAGTTGAGGGATCACGACGTCCACCGAAGTATGTTCGAAATAGGTCATCTTCTCCTCCAACACTTCTCCTTGAAGATTGGTCAGGACGGCCAATATAAAGTTAACGCCCAGATTGACACCTATGGCATATCCGGCTTGCTGGTTGAACAGAAGCATGACGGGTCTTCGGCCGCCGCTGGAGATGCCTTCCCCGATTTCGAATACGAGATCCTCTTCGATCAATTCATGGATCAGCGAAGACACGGTGCCTTTATGAAGCCCGGTTAATTCGGATATCTGCGATCTAGAGAGAGGGGATTTATTTTTTATGGTTTCAAGCACGATGGATTTATTGATTTTCTTGACTAGGTGTTGATCGCCGGTGATGAGCATAGGTTACCTCGCTTCTTGCGTTTTATGATTGATGTGTATGCGGGAAACAACAAGTGAAATTTTAAATACTTTGTTCATTGATTGAATAAATGAACCGAAGTTAAAAATGAGGCGTTGAAAGAAGATTTTGGACCAATAAATCAAGGAGTTACTCTCTATATAGTATCAGAAACATCAAAAAATGGAAAGTGAATATGGTAAATCATGGTCTGATTAGGGGGGGGATAGTTCTTTAATCATAGCATTTATTCCTTGATTTCCTTTATAAATGCCCTTTGTACCAGATTCGGATAGATCCAAAGACCAGGGATGGCCCTGTCGTCGACTAGGTTAAAATAGTCCTTGTCAGCCAAGGTTTGCCGTGATACATTACGTACCATAAAGGTAAATGAAGTGGTTTTTATGATACATTTCGTAAACAATAGAATAAATACTTTATTCAACGAGTGTATTAAGAATGAAATGAAGAGCTGGTGAACAAGGTATTTAATTATCCTTTCGAAAGAAGAGGGGCGTGCTTATGATACTAGAAATGAAAACGGTTACTAAAAGCTTCTTTGGCGTGAAAGCGCTGGATCAAGTGAATTTCAACCTGCAGAAAGGGGAGGTTCATGCGCTCTTAGGGGAAAACGGTGCGGGAAAGTCGACGCTAATGAAGATGATCGCGGGGATTCACGAGCCCGACGAAGGGGAGATGATCTTGAGAGGGCAGCCGGTCCGTATGACTTCGCCCTCTGTGTCCCAGCAGCACGGCATCTCGATTATTCATCAGGAATTAAATCTCAACCCTTATATGTCGGTGGCGGAGAACATCTTCATTGGCCGGGAGCCGCACAGACTGGGCTTTGTGGACTTTGCCAAAATGGAGAGCGAGTCGGTGAAGCTGCTGGAGCAGCTTGGGCTGGAGATCAGCCCGAAGGCCAAGGTATCCACATTAAGCATCGGCGAGCAGCAGATCATCGAGATCATCAAGGCGCTGTCCTTGCAGGCCGAGATCTTGATTATGGATGAACCGACAGCCGTGCTGACGGAGCGGGAATCGGAGAAGCTGTTCGCGCTCATTCATCAGCTCAAGAGACAGGGGGTAGCGATCATCTATATCTCCCACCGGCTGAATGAGCTTAAGCTCTTCTGCGACCGGATGACCGTGCTGCGGGATGGGAAGCATGTGATCACTCGGGAATTCGGCGGCATCACAGAGAGGGAGATCGCGAACCTGATGGTCGGTCGGGAATTGAAGGATCTGTATCCGGCCAAGCCGTCGCGGTTCGGCCCGGAAATGCTGCGGGTGGAAGGCTTGACGAGCGAGCCGCATTTCCGGGAGATCAGCTTCCAGTTAAGGAAGGGGGAAATTCTGGGCTTCGCCGGACTCATTGGAGCCGGGCGTACGGAGCTGGCGAGCGCTATTTTTGGAGGTAAGCCGGTCCATGCCGGGAAGGTTTATTATCAAGGCCAGGAAGTGAAGGTCACCTCACCGATCCGGGCGGTGCGTTACGGCTTTGGCTTTGCTACGGAGGACCGCAAGCAGACGGGCCTGCTGCTGGAGATGAGCGTCGCTCACAATATGACGCTGCCCAGTCTGAACAAAATAAGCCGCTTCGGCTTCATTCGCCGCAAAGCCGAGCAAGAGGTCGTGAGGGAGAAGATCGGGGAACTGGGCATCAAGGTGAATCAGATGGAGCATCCGGTCAAGCACTTGAGCGGGGGCAACCAGCAGAAGGTAGTTCTGGCGAAATGGCTGGTGGCCGAAACGGAGCTGTTTTTCCTCGATGAGCCTACCCGGGGCATCGATGTCGGTGCCAAAAGCGAAATTTACAGCCTGATCTCCAAGCTCGCGCAGCAAGGAAAGGGGGTGATCGTGATCTCTTCGGAATTGCCAGAGCTTCTCGGGATGTGCAACCGGATCATCGTCCTTCATCAAGGACGGGTGACGGGGGAGCTCCATCATTCGGAAGCCAGCGAGCATGCCATCATGGCGCTGGCGGCAGGCGTATAACCAGATTCGATGAGAGAAAGGGGTACGGCAGATGTCTAATCAACCGGTTGAATCGGTTGTTCGAGAGCAGGAATTGAGGAAGGTGCAGGGTGCGGCCAAAGGACAGGACCGCAGCTGGCTCCGAACATTCTGGGAGCAATACAGCGTCGCCTTTGCTTTTATTATTCTAGTCCTGCTCGCTTCATTAATCAGCGACAGCTTCCTGTCTCTGGCCAATATTAAAAATGTACTGCGGCAAATCTCGATCGTCGGGATTTTGTCGATCGGGATGACGTTCGTGATCCTGCTGGGGGGCATCGACCTGTCAGTAGGCTCCGTGCTGGCGCTCGCCGGGACAGTGGTGATGGCGTCCCAAGTCAATTACGGCTTGCCCATTCCCGTGTCGATCCTGCTGGGCTTGGCAGCCGGGGCACTGATCGGCCTGATGAACGGCATTCTGATCACCTACGGCAAAATTACCGCGTTTATCACCACCTTGGCCATGATGACCGTGGCCCGTTCCCTCGCTTTGTATTATGCGGATGCCGGCGCAATCTCAGGCAGCAGCATGGCGTACAGCAAAATTGGTAACGCTTACCTCCTCGGCATTCCGGTTCCAGTCGTGATCTTCGCGCTTACCGCACTTCTCGGTTACCTCGTCTTGGAAAAAACGGTCTTCGGTCGGCGTATCTATGCGGTCGGGGGCAATCTGCAAGCGGCTCGCTTATCGGCGGTGCCGGTGTTCCGGATCACCATCCTGACCTATATGATTTGCGGCTTGACGGCAGCCATCGGCGCCATTATCGAAACAGCCAGGCTGAACTCGGTCTCCACCTCCAGCTCAGGTCACATGTATGAACTGGACGCAATCGCCGCCGTCATCATCGGCGGAACGAGCCTGGCCGGAGGCCGGGGGCGTCTAGTCGGCACGATCTTCGGCATCTTGATTCTCGGAGTGCTCAGCAACATTTTAAACTTGGTGAACATTTCGCCTTATATTCAGGGGGTGGTTAAGGGCGCCATTATTTTAACTGCTGTCATGCTGCAAAAACGGGATTAAGCGCATCGCTTTACCATTTTAATTGAGGGGGAATTGTACATGTGGAAAGTGAAGAAAAACCGGACTTGGACGCTAGGCTTTGCGGTCATCGTATGGGTGCTGATGCTGATGCTGTCAGCCTGCGAAAGCGGCCAGGATGCACCTGCTTCGGGTCAGGCGGAAACACCGAAAGCTGCTAATACGACTCAAGCCCAAGGAGCCGGCGAATCGAACGGCAAGAAATACAAGCTCGGTATCTCTGTACCGTCGGCCGACCATGGCTGGATGGGGGCGCTGGTGGCCAATGCGAAGACGGAAGCCGAGAAGCATCCGAATATCGAATACTTCCTGTATACGGCCAAAGATCCGGCTAAACAAACCTCGGACATCGAGGATCTGATCACGAAGAAGGTCGATGCGATCGTCATGCTGCCGATCGAGTCGGCGGCCCTCACACCGGTTGCGGAAAAAATAGCGAACGCGAACATTCCGCTGGTCGTTATCGACCGGGCGATTAATTCGGAGAACTACCGGACCTACATCGGCGGGGACAACTACGGCATCGGACATGGAGATGCGGTCTATCTGGTGGAGAAATTGAAGAAAACGAAAGGTAAGGCGGAAGGGAAGGTCATCGAAATCTCCGGCGTTCCTTCCACAGTGACGGATCTGCGCAGCAAGGGTTTCCGTGACTATATCAAGAACTATCCCGGCATTCAGATTATCGCATCCCAGCCGGGGGACTTCACCCGTGAAAAGGCGCTCAAGGCGACGGAAAACATCCTGCAGGCCAACAAGGAGATCGATGCGGTGTACTCCCAGGACGACGATATGACGGTCGGGATCGTGCAGGCGATTCGGGATGCGGGACGCCAGGATCAGATGTTTATCGTCAGCTCGGGCGGCATGAAAGAGATTTACCAGATGATGAAGGAAAAGCAAAAGCCGGAAGTTATCGTCTCGCTGACGTATTCGCCGACGATGAGCGGAACGGCTGTCAATCTGGCTACAAAGATCTTGGAAGGCAAGGGACTGGACGGCTTCTGGGAGAAGAGCGTGCCGCACAATATCGTGCTGGAGGCTACCCCGGTAACGCCTGAGAACGTCGATCAATTCTACAAAGCGGATTCCAAGTATTAATCGGTCCCGGTAAATCCAAGGCGAAGGGAAGGAAGCTAGCGATGAAATTAGGCGTATTCACAGTCTTATTCGGCCAATACCCGTTAGAGCAAGCACTGGATAAGGTTCAGGAGGCAGGATTGCAAGCAGTGGAGCTGGGAACCGGGGGATACCCCGGTAACACCCACTGCAATCCCCGCGTATTGCTCGATAATCCGCAAGAGCTCACCCGCTTGAAGGAAGCGGTCGCAGCCAGAGGACTTGCAATCAGTGCGCTGAGCTGCCACGGCAATCCCTTGCACCCGAATGCGGATATCGCAGGCCAGCATCATGACGATTTCGTGCATACTGTACGGCTCGCGGAGGAGCTCGGCGTCGATACGGTCGTCACGTTCTCGGGCTGTCCGGGAGACTCCGAGCAGGCCCGGTATCCTTCGTGGGCGACCTGTGCCTGGCCGCCGGATTTTCAGGAGGTGCTCGACTGGCAGTGGTCGGAGAAGGTGCTTCCTTACTGGCAGGAGCAGTCGGTCATGTGCCGGCAGTATGGGGTCCGAGTGGCGATTGAGGCACATCCCGGCTTTGTCGTGTACAACACGGAGACGGCGCTGCGGCTTAGGGCGGAGGCGGGCAGCAATATCGGGGTCAACTTCGATCCGTCCCATCTGTTCTGGCAAGGCATGGACCCGGTGGAATGCATCAAGCAGCTCGGCAGCGCCATCTATCACGTGCATGCCAAGGACACCTCGATCGATAAGCGCAATACGGCGCTGAACGGTGTGCTAGATGTGAAGCCGTACAACCGGGAATTGGAGCGCTCCTGGATCTTCCGAACGATCGGCTATGGCCATGGACTGGAGGAGTGGCAAAATCTCATCAGCACGCTGACCAAGGTGGGGTATGACGGCGTCATCAGCATCGAGCATGAGGACAGCTTAATGTCGGTGGACGAGGGCTTCCGGAAGGCGGCCCGCTTCCTCAGCCAGGCTGTCATTGGAGAAAAAGCGGGGGAGATGTGGTGGGCATGAAGCGGGAGATTCGCCTAGGCATGGTTGGCTATAAGTTCATGGGGAAAGCGCACAGCCATGCTTACAGGGATGTCGGCATGTTTTTCCAGATGGATGCTAAGGTGACGATGAAGGCGATCTGCGGACGCGACGAGGCGGCGGTAAAGCAGGCAGCGGAGCAATTCGTCTGGGAATCGTATGAAACGGATTATTCCGCCTTGGTGGCGCGGGACGATATCGACGTCATCGACGTGAATGCCCCGAGCAACGCTCATAAGGACATCGTGCTGGCTGCGGCCCGGGCGGGCAAGCATGTGCTCTGCGAGAAGCCGCTTGCGCTGAGTCTGGAGGATGCCCGGGAGATGCTGGAAGCGGTGAGGGAGGCCGGGGTGAAGCACGGCATCTGCTTCAACTATCGTTTCCTGCCCGCGATTCAGCTGGCCAAGCAGATTATCGACGAAGGCAGGCTCGGGGATATTCACCATTACCGGGCCTCGTATCTGCAAGACTGGCTGGTGGACCCGGAGTTTCCGCTCGCCTGGAGGCTGCAGAAGGAAGTGGCGGGCTCCGGTTCACACGGCGACCTGAATGCGCACTGCATCGATCTCGCGCACTTTCTTATCGGTGAACTCGATCAGGTGATCGGCGTGAGCCGAACCTTTGTCAAGCAGCGTCCGCTTCCAGCGTCTATGAACGGCCTTACTGCTCAAGCCTCCGACGAATACGGAGAGGTTACGGTCGATGACGCGACGGCTTTCCTGGCTCAGTTCAAGAACGGGGCGATCGGCACGTTCGAGGCGACCCGCTTTGCAGCCGGCTGGAAGAACGGCAATCTGTTCGAAATCAACGGCAGCAAGGGCTCCATCCGGTTCAATCTGGAACGGCTCAACGAATTGGAGGTATTCTTCCGGGACGATCCCCCGCATCTCCAGGGGTACCGCACGATTATGGTAACGGAGGGCATTCACCCATACATCGCCAACTGGTGGCCTCCGGGGCATACGATCGGGTATGAGCACGGGTTCGTGCATCTGGCTTACGAGTTCATGCAAGCGGTTGCAAGCGATAAACCGTTCGCTCCAAGCTTTGAGGACGGCGTCCGATGCCAGCAGGTGCTGGAGGCGGTGGAGCGTTCCATCGCCGAAGGCAGATGGGTGTTGATTGAGGAGATCTAAGCACCTGAGCGCCCCCCCCGTTCATAAGACAGGCTGGTCAGGGGCAGCAGGCATGCGCGTTTATCCTGGAAAGGAGGCGATAGCAGGGGCTTGATGGGGGCATGACCAACGAAGAAAGGGGTGGGGGGCGCAGCTTTTTGGGCTGCCAGGCCGGCAGGCTGATGCACAGGTAGCATTCTAAATACATGGAGGAGGATGATAGCATGAAACGACGGCGTTCCATGATGCATTCACTATGGGCTTTCGTCATGTTGTGGTCGGCTATTTTACTGCCGATCGGTACGCTCATCAACACGGGAACGGCACAGGCGCATGATGGAGAGGAGCATGGCACACCACACCGGATTTTGGCGGTCACCAAAACGACAGGCTTCCGTCACGCGTCGATCGACCAGGGCGCCAAGATTGCGCTGCCGGAGATGGGGAGAAAATACGATTTTACCGTCGACTTTACGGAAAATCCGGCTGATCTGAATGCGGCCAATCTCGCCAAGTATGATGTGGTCTTTTTCGTCAATACGACAGGGAATTTCAGCGAGTGGGGCATGACGGAGCAGCAGAAGCAGGACCTCATGAGCTTCATCAAGTCGGGCAAAGGCTACGTCGGGGCGCATGCGGCCACCGATACCGGCTATGACTGGGCCGAGTACGGCGATCTGACCGGCGCGTACTTCAGCAACCACCCTTGGACGCAAACGGTCACCTTCAATGTGGAGGACAACAACCATCCGGCGACCTCCCATCTGGGCGGAGCCTGGACGGCGCTGGAGGAAGTGTACTACTTCCGGAACAATCCTCGCGATAAAGGCAAGCATATTCTGCTGAGTCTGGATATGAACAGCAACGGCGTGACTGGAGATCCGTCCGAGGACCATCCGAACGCCTGGTGCAGTCCCGTGTCGAACGGAAGAATGTTCTATACGGCGCTGGGCCACCATCCGGAGACGTGGTTCATGGAAGACTTCCAGAAACATCTGCTCGGCGGCTTGAAATACGCTTGGGGAGAAGCTAAGGACACGGATTGCGACAAGCCGTCGCAGAAGCCGGGCGTGCAGAAGGTGCCTCTTGTCAAGGGGACTATCTCGAGCCCGACAGGTCTAGAAATTGCCAAGGACGGCACGATTTTTGTCATCAGCTTGTTCGGCAAAGTGTACACCGTGACCCAAGAAGGGGATACGAAGGAAGTGCTGAGCCTCCAGACCAATACGGAGGGCGAGCATGGCCTGATGGGGATTGCGCTGGACCCTGACTATGCTTCGAATCATCAACTATATCTGTATTATACGAATCCGGTGAAGCCAACGCCGGGGCAGCTGATCAACCAGATTTCCCGATTCACGTACGACAACGGTGTGCTGAAGTCGGAGCAGAAGCTGTTCGAGGTGACGACGGATGTCTCCTGCTGCCATCAGGCCGGTTATGTGAAATTCGGGCCGGACGGCAAGCTGTATCTCACCATCGGAGACAATGCCACGCCAACGCAGGGACCGCAAGTCCAAGCGATCCAAACCTCTCAGAACCTCGACGATATGCGCGGTAAAATTCTTCGCATCAACAAAGACGGTTCCGCTCCAAGCGATAACCCGTTCTTCACCGGGAGCGGCGGCGCCAGGGATTATACGTATGCCCTAGGCTTTCGCAACCCTTACCGCATCTCCTTCGACACAACCAAGTCACATGGAAAAACGATCATCTATGAAGGCGATGTAGGCCCGGACGGTACCTTCGCCAACGGAGCTAACGGGGATTACGACGAGCTCAATGCGATCACCGCACCCGGTCAAAACTTCGGATGGCCGTATGGCATCGGCGATAAGGTGTACAACAAGAAAGACTTCGTCGGAGCCACGCAGTATAACCAAATTGACGATGCTGTCTTTGCGCAGAAATTCGCTTCGACGAAGAAGCCGATCGCTTTCTATCCTTATACGCAGGACCCGGTATGGGGAGTCAACGGAAGAACAGCCTTGGCGGGTCCCGTCTATGATTATACCGGGCCTAATGCAATTCCCGGCTTGAAGAACAAATTCCTGGCCTATGACTTTGCGCGCAATTGGATTAAAGCCGTGACGACCGATGATAACGGAGAAGTCGTCAAGGTCGACAACTTCGTGTCCGGGCTGTTCGCCCCGATCGACATGAAGCTGGGGCCGGATGGCGCTCTGTATGTGGCGGAATTCGGCAAGTCTTGGGAACCGGACTCCGAGGACGGGATCACCAAGATTTTCTACGGCCAACTGCACCGCAATCCCGTGATCCAGGCCAAAGTCAGCGCGACCTCCGGGAAATCTCCGCTGACGGTTGCATTCGATACGACGGGCACGAAGGATCTGGACGGAGATACGCTCTCCTTTGCCTGGAAATTCGGCGATGGCGGCACTTCCACCGATCCCAAGCCGTCCCATACGTACACGGTCAACGGCTCCTATGAAGTCACGTTAACTGTGACGAATGGAGCGGGGAAAGTTTCTGTATGGAACACGACGATTGTCGTTGGCAATACAGCTCCTGTCGTGAAGATCACGTCGCCGCCTAACGGGATGTTCTTTACGAACGGACAGACGTTAACGCCAACTGCATATGCATACGACGAAGAGGATGGAGAGATTGCCTGCAGCAAGATTCAATGGTCCGTCAATCTGCTCCATGACTCGCACTACCATCCATTCCCAGGTCAAACCGGCTGCCAGCCGACGATCACCTTGTTCGATGACGGACATGGACCGGAAGCCAAAATTGCTTGGAACATCGCAGCGACCGTGACCGATAACGGCGCACCCAACACGCTCCCGCTTACTTCCTCCGATTCCGTGACCTTCAAGAATAAACGACTTCATGCCGCAGATTTCGAGGATACCGGGGGTGCAAGTCCAACCTCAACGGAGAACCAAGGCGTCAAAACGGAGACCACCTCCGACATGTACGGAGGCTTGAACGTAGGCTTCACTGATGCTAACGACTGGTTCCTGTTCAAGCACATTGATATTCATAGCCTGAAGAAGATCTATTTCCGCATGGCGGCAGACACGAACAACCTCAACCTGGAAGTACGGCTAGACAGCCCGACCGGTGAGAAGATTGCGACCGCTGCAGCTCCGGCAACGCGAGGCTGGCAGAATTGGAAGACGCTGAGCGGCGAGGTCGCTCACAAGGCCCACGCTGCGAAGAGCAGCGCCACGCAGGCCCGCAGCGTCACCGATGACGTATATGCCAAGCCGGCAGATGACCATAGCGTTACGCAGGACGTCTACTCAGTAACGAATACCGTCTACGGAGCGAAGAACAAAGCGTTGGCCGCTCTGGATGCGGTACAGGCGGACTTCCATGATCTGTACTTTGTCTTCCCGCAAGGCGGCAATAACGTGAACTGGATTCAATTCGCCTACGAAGGAGATGCGGCTCCGGCTGAACCGGATGTATGCAACAATACGAACTGCAGCAACCCGGGCAACCCCGGCAATCCGAATATTCCTGATACCAGCGGTTCGTACACCCGCACCGGTTGGACGGCGACGGCTAGCCACGGAACTTCGCCTTCTAACGGCATTGATGGCAAGCAGGATACCCGCTGGACAACAGGAGTCGATGCGGCCCCTGACATGTGGTATCAGATCGATATGGGGAAAGTTCAACCCGTAGATCGCGTCATCGTGGACCACGGCTCTCACTGGCCAGCCTCCGAAGCCGGCAGCCACCCGGATTATTTCCGCGGTTACGAGCTCCAGGTATCGAAGGACGGACAACAGTGGACCACCGTGGCCAGCAAAGACACGAGCTGGAATAAGCTGGTCGTGGACGAATCCTTCCCTGCAGTAGATGCCCGTTACATCAAGCTGGTGAACAAGGGCAGCGTCAAGGGCTTCTGGCTCTCGATTCATGAAATGTATGCCTTCCCGCCGGCTTCCAAAACGGCTTGGACGTTCACGCATTCTCCGCGGGCCGGCAATGATTCGAGCAATCCTTCCGACGTGAAGCATGTCATCGACGGCAAGCTGAATACCCGCTGGGATTCGGGCGGGTTCCAAGAGCCGGGACAATGGTTCCAAGTAAATATGGGCTCGGTGAAAACGATCAACGAGGTGATCATTGACGCCTCCGGGCACACCTCGGATTATGCGCGCGGGTATGTGATTGAAGTGTCCGCAGACGGACAAATCTGGAAGAAAGTTAGCGAGAATGTGAATAACACAGCGGTAAAAATCGTTGCTTCCTTCCCGGCTGTCAAGGCGCAGTACGTCAAAATCACGCAAACCGGCACGGCTTCCGCCAATTGGTGGTCGATCGACGAGCTGGACATCAAAGAAACGAATGAGCCGGCCCTCCAATTGGAGGCGGTGCTGAGCACGGATCTGAAAGGTAAAATTCTCGAGGCCGGCGGTGAAGTCAAAGTCACGGTAGCCGCTCATGGCGCCAAGGATCTGTATGCAGCCAAGCTGCTGCTCACGTACGATGCCGATAAGCTGGAGTTTGTTAGCGGAGCGTTGAACAGCCAATTCGGCAAAGAAGGAGACAATGCGTTCTTGTTCCTGAAAGCTGAAGGCGGCAAGCTTTCCATGGCGGTGACGTCGCTTGGTGATACACAGGGCCGCAGCGGAGATGTGGCGTTGGTGGACATCACGTTCAAAGTGAAGAAAAATGGAAACGCAACACTGATTAAAGCCAGCGAATTCTCCGATGTCAACGGCAAGTTGATACAGCTGACCGAGGATAAGACGATCGCGATTACGCTGTCCAATGCGGACGTAGATGGAGACGGACGCATTAGCATCGCGGATCTGACGCTGGTGGCTCGGGCTTTCGGCCAAACCACATTTAACCCTGCGCTCGACATCAACCATGACGGCAAAATCAACATCGAGGATATTTCGTTTGTAGCCAGAAAATTGCTTGAATCTTAAATCATAGGATTACACGGGAATACCGGTCCGGCCTGGTCTAAGGCCGGTGTTCCCTTCCTGATGACAAAGAGCTGGGGCCAAGGGCAGGAGGAGAATAAGGCATGGGAAAAGGTTTATTCAGAGCGGCTTTGCTCGCTTGTGCGGCTTTGCTGGCAGCCGGAAGCGTTCCGGTCGGGGCAGGCATTGTGCATGGAGCCGGACAAGAAGCGGAGGTGCGGCTCGGCTCCATCGCCGGCTCCTACCGGGTAAAGGACGAGATCTCCGTCCCGATTCTCGCGTTGGGAACCCGTGAGCTGATGGGCATCGAGGTCGTCGTCCGGTACGATCCCTCGGTTTTGGATTATATACCGGGCAAGCTGGAGCTGCCGGGCGGCTTCAAGGCTGCAGACCCGAACAGCAATATCATCATCGACGAGCAGAACGGCATCTTGAAATATGCGCTGATCAAAAGTCAGCTTCCCGGGACGGAGCCGGTGCCTGAGATTCGGATCGCCTCCTTGCACTTCGAGGCCTTAAAGCCGGCGGATGCGACTTCCTTGAAGCTGGAGGAGATCCTGGCGACGACGGGGTATCAGCGCATTCCGACTAATGCGCAGGATGTCCGCCAGATGAAGATTAACCCCGGCAGTGAGGGCGGTGGCGATGTCACCAAGCCGGAGATTCAGGTGGAATCGGCCAGCAGGGTCAAGGTTCCGCTCTATACCTTGAAGGGTACGGTCACGGATAACGATCCGAAGGTATCGCTTACGATTAACGGAAAGGCGGTGCCTCTGAACGGGCAAGCCTTCGAGCAAAGCTACACCTTAAGCGAAGGAGCCAATCGGTTCGAGCTGGTGGCGACTGACAGCTCCGGGAACCGGCGCGAGCTTACGTTTACGGTGGTCTATGATCCGGGATCGGAAGATCCGGACACGACCAAGCCGGTCATTCGGGTGGACTCCAGTGCTTCCGTCAACCGTGCGGAGTATGCATTGAAGGGGACTGTCACCGATAACGATCCGAATGTCAAGTTAACGATCAATGGAACGGCCGTTGCCTTGGAACAGCAAGCGTTCGCGCACGCGGTGACTTTGACGGAAGGCGATCATTCATTTGTGCTGGTTGCGACAGATACGGCCGGCAACAGGCAAGAGCTGACGTTCGTCGTCACCTACAAGAAATCCGGGGGCGGAGACGGCACGGGTGGTCCCGGCGGCAATAACGGGAATGGAAGCGGACCTTCCGGCGGATCTGTTGTAACGGTTCCCTCGGAATCCGTACCTTTATCCAAGCCGGGCCTCGTCTCACAGCTGATCCGGGCCTCGGCCGGAGGAACGGTACAGTTAGCCGGTGGGGCAAAGGCTGTCATTCCGGCGGGCGCGCTGGCTGCGGATACGACGGTAACGATTCGGCGGATCACGGACCCCGCCACGCTGGGCGGCCTGCTGCCGAATGGACTTCCGCTACAACTGCACGGCGATGTCTATGCCTTCGAGGCGAAGGACGACGTCCGGCTGTTGCAGCCGGCTGCGTTCACCTTGCCATGGAGCGAGAGCCTGGCGCAGGGCGGAACCCAACCGGCGGTTTATTACTATCATGAAGGCCGCAAGCAATGGATCTATCTCGGTGGGCAGCTGCATGCAGCAGAGGGCACTCTCACGGTACAGGCAGGACGCTTCCGGACACTAGCCGTATTCACCGATCCTTCTGTTGTCTCCTTCACCGATACGGATGGCCACTGGGCATCCGGTTCTATCACTCGTCTGGCCGGGATGAAGGTGATTAACGGCTATGAGGATGGCACGTTCAGACCGGAGCATCCGGTGACCCGGATCGAATTTACCGCCATGATGGTCTCCGCTTTGGGGCTTACCGTTGACAGCAGCCCCGTACTTTCCTTCGCGGATGCCGATCAGATCCCCGGCTGGGCCAAGGGCTACGTCCAGGCGGCGGCCGATGCCGGCATCATCGAGGGACGCACTGGAGCCAGTGGCGAGGTCTATGTGGACGGCGACGCTCGGATTACCCGCGCGGAGATGGCGGTTATGATTGCCAGAGCCATGAAGACGGACGGCCCAGGGGCTGCTTTACACTTCGCAGATGCGGACTTTATTCCGGATTGGGCGAAGTCCAGCATCGAGCGGCTCGTCGAGAAAGGAATCATCAACGGCTTCGAGGACGATACGTTCCGGCCGGATGGGAACGCGACTCGTGCGCAAGCCGCCACGATGATCGATCATCTGCTCGGAGAGCTGGGTATTTAGAATAAGCCGAATCGTCTTCCTCTTCTGCCGAGAAGAGGGAGACGGACCGGAGTGAGGTGGAGGTGAGGAAATCTATGCTGCACTCTATGAAAAGGATAGCTGTAGTAGGTCTGTTCATCATGGCTCTGGCAGTCGTGCTGATGTATGCAGCTATTCAGCCGATCGTCGCCAAGGAAAGCGCGGTCAGTAAGATTCAATTGTATGCCACGGACGGGTACGTGAAGATGCCTGACGGCAGCGACATGTATATCTGGGGCTACTCGCTGCAAAATCAGCGGGGAACGGCGGTCTATCCTGCGCCCACCCTGGAGGTGACGGAGGGAGATCAGGTGGAGATCACGCTGACGAATCTGGGGCCGTTGAAGCCGGGCATTTTGCCCGTGTCTCATACGATTCATTTCCACGGACTGGATACCAACCAGCGCAATGACGGCGTTCCGCACACGGCGCCTCCGGTATTCGTCGGACAAAGCTATACGTATCAATTTAAAGCGAAGCATGCCGGCACTTATTTCTATCATTGCCATGTGGACACGGTCGAGCATCTGCAGATGGGCATGACAGGTACCTTTATCGTGAAGGCACGCGAAGGCGTCAAGCAGGCGTGGACGGGTGGACCTGCCTACAACAAGGAGGCGGTGTTTCATCTGAATGAAATCGATCTGTCGTGGCATCACGCGGTCGAGCAGCGGCAAACCTACGACCGTACTGTATTCAAGCCGGATTTCTGGACGCTGAACGGCGAATTTACGGCTCGAAGCGCCAAGTCGTCCCTGGCAGCGGAGGCGGGGGACAGGTATTTGATCCGGCTCATCAATTCCGGCTACCAGAAGCATACGTTCCATATGAACGGGCGGAAGTTTCAAGTGATCGCTTCTGACGGGCGGCCGTTGCTGCAGCCGGTGGAGAAGCAGTCTCTGACGCTGGCCTCGGCGGAACGCTACGATATCCTGGTTCAGTTCGAGCAGAGCGGTACCTATCCGATCGGAGTGGACGGAGAGGAGCCGAAGCCGTGATGATCAGGGAGGGAAGAGGGAGGTTGACGCAAGCCGGAGCTATCTGGCGGTATGGGCCTATGCTTATGCTTAGGCTTGCAGTGTGCTTCCTGCTGGGGCTCGTCTTCGCCACACTTGCGCAGGCGGCGGAGCATCCTGCAGGGCATACGACGGAGCATCCGCCAGAGCATGCGGCTGAAGTTAAGAAGGTCCAGCTATATGCCACGGACGGCTTGCTGACGCTGCCGGATGGCAAGCAGCTGTATATGTGGGGGTACAGCCTGGAGAACAAGCCGGGCACGGCGGTTTTCCCGGGTCCGCTGCTCGAAGCGGAGGAGGGCGATTCGCTGGAGGTGACGGTCACGAACCTTGGCGCACAGCGAGCGGGGACAGACTTCCGCGTCTACCCGATTCGCCTTCATGGCATCGACAGCCCGGGCGGAGCGGAGCAGGCGCTGGCCGTGGGGCAAAGCGACACCCGCCAGATTCCGGCTGCCCAGGCTGGGAGCCATTATTACTACGCCGGGGATGCCGGGCAATATGGCGTGCAGATGGGGATGAGCGGACCCTTCATCGTGAGGGCGAAGGGGGTACATAAGCAGGCTTGGACCGGCGGACCCCAGTACGACAAGGAGTATGTCTTCCATCTGAATGAGCTGGATCCCGTCTGGCACAAGGCGGCGG
Source organism: Paenibacillus filicis (assembly GCF_038070315.1). Taxonomy (NCBI): domain Bacteria; kingdom Bacillati; phylum Bacillota; class Bacilli; order Caryophanales; family Paenibacillaceae; genus Paenibacillus; species Paenibacillus filicis. The sequence continues at coordinate 29,477 of NZ_JBBPCC010000009.1, forward strand.
AGAACGGGCAAGTCTATGACCCCGGCAAGTTTCATCCCCGCTACTGGACGATCAACGGCAAGTCGTTCCCGGATGTGGAGGAGGACCCGCTTTCAATGATTCATGGCAAGGTCGGGGAGAAGATTCTGGTTCGCCTGATCAATCCGGGCTACGACGAACATCCGATGCATCTGCACGGGCATCACTTCCAGGTGATCGCGCACAACGGAGCTCCGCTGGACGTGCCGATGGATAAGGATACGGTCGCTCTGGACCCGGGGGAAACGAAGGACATTCTCATCGTGTTTGACCAAAGCGGACATTTTCCGTTCCACAGCCACAAAATCCTGGATAACACGAATGACGGCGTCTACCCGGGAGGACTGCATACGATGACTCATATTGAAGAGGCCGGACCCTCCGAGGGAGGCACGATGACCCTCGACATCGGCAGCACGCACGCTGTGGTGAACGGCGAGCATATGAGCCTGGACGTTGCACCGTTCCGGCTGAATGGAGAGGCCTACGTCCAGTTGAGCTTCATCGCCGAGCAGTTGGCAGGCAGCTTGCAGGCTCGAGCCGGGGATCGCCGGCTGACCTACAAGACTGAGCATACGGTGACGGAGCTGTGGCCTCTACAGACCCAAGCCCTTGTGAACGGCAGGCAGGTGCAGCTAGAGTCACCGCTCTTGCAGGTGAAGGGCAAGGCCATGGTTCCTGTCAGCTACGTTTCCGGCTTCTTGTGCGCCAAGGTCGGTACGGGTCATTCTTCCGATCAGATCCAGATAGACTATCAGCAGGGTCAGGAATGCCAAGGCTCTGGGCCTGATCATACGCCGCCTACGGTTACGGCCGATCCGCCGGGGGGCACGTTCGCATCCGCCCAGACGGTGAAGTTATTGATCCAGGATGAGGACCCGCAGGCGAAGATTTACTATACGACGGATGGCACGGCTCCGACGGATCGCTCCACGCTTTACACCGGTCCGATTCTGATCGAGAGCACCACGATGTTAAAGTGGATCGGGATCGACACAAGCGGCAACACCAGCGCCGTGCAGACAGCAATCTATACAATTAAGCAGGCTCCGGAGGTATTCGTGGAGGTGCTGGACGACAAGTATACGCCCGCTCATATTACGGTGACCCGGGGGACGACCGTGACCTGGATCTTGAAGGGCTCGATGATGCATACCGTCTCTTCCTACGACGGGGTCATGAACGGCATTATCGAACCGAACGGCAACAAACGATTCAGCTACACCTTCAATGACACGGGGGTCGTTCCTTACTTCTGTATGGTTCATCCGTTCATGACGGGCTCGGTGACTGTCCAATAAGGCGAGGAAGGGGGAAGGAAGATTGAAAGGATGGAAAGCTCTAAGCGGCCTGTTCATGAGCGCGCTCTTGTTCGGGTTAGCGACTCCGGCTGTTGTCAGTGGGGCAGCGGTGTCATTTGCGGATAGTGGCCTGGAGGCTGCCGTGCGAGATGCGCTGCACAAGCCTTCCGGGGTCATCTCGACGGAGGACCTCCAGGAGCTGACGCAGCTCCAAGCCTCCGGCCGGGGCATACGCGATATTGCCGGACTCGAGTATGCGGTGAACCTTCAAACGTTGAACTTGTCGGACAATGAGATCGGTGATGTTGCGAGACTTGGCTCTCTGACCAAGCTGGAGACCTTGATCCTGAACGGCAACCGGATTGTATCGGCGGATGCGCTCCGCAGCCTGAGCTCCTTGAAGTCGCTATGGCTGACGAACAACCGGCTAACGGGCGTGAACGCGCTGGGCCCTCTGTCGCAGCTCCGGTACTTGTACGCCGCCGATAACCAGATCGGCAGCTTGGCCGGACTGGAGTCGCTGACGCAGCTCCAGGAGCTGAATCTGGCTTCCAATGCCATCCGGGATGTCTCGCCGATCGGGAAGCTGACCGGGCTGCAGTCGCTGAACCTGGAGAAGAACAAGATTGCCGATGTCTCGGGCTTGGAGCGGCTTGGGCAACTACAGAAGCTGTCGCTCGCCTTCAATCCCGTGAGCCGGCTGGAGTCGCTCCGGGGACTGACTCGACTGGACTACATCCAGCAGCGAGGATACGCGGTGTCTACCTCTTCCCGGCAGCTGCTGCGGGAGCTGGAGAGCCGTGGCGGAATCGCCGACTATGTGCTGGTCATCCCGACAGGCACGTATGTGTACGATGTGAATCAAGATGGCGTAGCCGATCCGAATGATATCAACGATATGATTAATTTCTACTTAAACGTCAACGACATGAGAACCAAGCATCCGGAATGGAAGCTCCAAGGCGATGAGATCAATCCGGCGCTGCTGAACGGGACCTCGTACCTGTACGATGTCAACCGGGACGGCATCGCCGACCCCAACGATATCAACGATGCGATTAACTTCTATCTGAATGTGAATGAGATGAAAACGAAGCACCCTGAATTTACAGTGGTTGTGCCATAAAAGCGAAAGGAGGAGAGTATCCATGCATCGTCTTAGGAAAATAGCGCTGTGGTCGCTCGTGCTCTTCTTATTCACGGTTCAGCTCGCTACGGCGGCTTCCTCATCCGTTACCGATCCCAAAGGTACCTTGCTCATCGATGGAACCCGTGACGGGGAGCAAGTCAAGCTGTCCTTCACCTATCGGGACCTGGTCCGGGACTTTACCGGATTCAACGTGGAGATCCGTGTGCCGGACGGGGTGGAGGCGTCCAGCGGGAAGTTCCGCTCGGATAACCCTGCCATCCAATTCAGCAGCGCCGAGCAGTCCGACTCGAAGGAGCGGCTCTACAAGCTGATCATTTTGAGCCCGGCGCTCACGTCTTCTCCCCAGGGGAAGAGCGGGAAGCTCGGGGAGATTACCTTCACGCTCCAATCGGGGCAACAGCCGGGGGATCTGAACTTCCTGTTCCCGGTCATCCGGGTATACGGCGGGGGTGAGCAGCTGATTCTGCGGCAGAACGAGACGTTTCTGCTCGCCGGGCCCGATACGACGAAGCCTGTCGTGGCAGCGCAGCCAGCCGGCGGCACCTACTCCGCTCCGCAAACGGTCACGCTGACGATCACGGATAACGACCCGTTGGCAGCGATTCATTATACGCTGGACGGCACGGAGCCCCAGGCGTCATCGCCTGTGTACACACAGCCGCTTGCAATAGCTTCGGATACAGTCTTGAGATTCATCGGGATCGACCGAGCGGGCAATCGAAGCGAAGTCGTCACGGAACGTTACCTGATCGATACGGTGCGGCTGGAAGTGACGGCCGTGAAGCTCAAGGACGCGCGCAGCTTGACGGTGGCCTTCAGCAAAGCCGTCTCCGACGAGACGGCGAGCTTGCCGGGCGGGTATTTCAGCGTGTGGCTGCCAGGAGGTACACCGGCAGTGCAAGTGGCGGCGGTTACTTTAAGTGCAGATCGGAAGGCTGCGGACCTGACGCTGGCATCCGCGCTGGAAAAGGGCGTGAGCTATACGCTGATGGTTCAAGGTGTCAAGGATCGTTCGGGTCAGGCGATGGCAGCGCCTTATACGACCTCCATCCAGCTGCCTTCTGCTGGGGAGCTAGCGCTGCTTATTGAGAAGAATGCCGAGATCGTCGAACCCGGGGATTCCTTCACCGTGGTCATCAAGGCCGAAGCCGAGGATCTGTACGGGTTTGACCTGCATGTGGGATATAATCCTCAGCTTGTGCAGCTCGCAGGCGAACCCAAGCTGCATAGCGATTTCGGAGGGGCGGCCAACACCTCGACTCTGTTCTACTCCGATCAGGGCGGCGCCCTGCGTTTGGTGGGAACACAAGTCGGGGCTTCGCAAGGGCTGAGCGGCAAGACGGGCTTGGTGGAGCTGACCTTCAAGGTCAAGAACGGTGACGGCCTGTCGACCTTCACCATCGGCAAGCGGTCGGAGGTTTCCGATTCCAAGGGCGGCATCATCCAGCTGCCAGAGGAGGTGCGAAGCACTGTCGCGATCTCCAACCCGGATACCAACGGAGACGGCCTGTTCGTCAACGACCTCGTGCGCATAGCCAAGGCTCACGGGAAAACCTCTGCCGACAGCGGCTATGACGCCAGGCTGGACATGAATAAAGACGGGGTCATCGACATCGTGGATGTGGCCTATGTGGCCAACAAGCTATTGAAGTAAGCCGTCGCCGTCTTATTCTTGGAGGGGCATATGAACGAAGCGGACGAGGCCGGAGACAGGCTGGAGTGTGCTGCTTGGAAGGAGGCAGGGTGCATATGCGAAAACTGTCCGAAGTGCGGGAAGCGCAGAAATTGACGAAGATGCCGAGAAGGCGGAAGACGCAGGAAATGTCCAGGCCGGTGAATAAGGAAAGGCGGGCAAGCGTTGAGCTTGCCCCGCCTCCCGGGATATCATCCAAGGCCAGGTGGCTGTTAATCGGCAGCTTGACGCTGCTGCTCCTGTTGGCCGCCGGTCTGGCGATTTGGAGCCTGCCGGAGGAGGCATCGACCTCAAGCTCGACCTCGGCCGAGCAGCAGCCGGCCAGTCCTACTGAAATAACCGGAAGCAGCAAAGAAGCCGTCGGCAAGCTGAAGGCGCTGATCGATGGCGAGGAGTCAAGCTTTGTTTACTACTACAAACCGGATTGCGAGCCTTGCCGCCGGGAGGAACCTATCCTTTTTTTGGCAGCGGAGGAAAAGGGGCTGACCGTTCACCGCTTCAATCTCGCGGAGTATGGAGCGGCGATGAAGCTGCGTAACGGCAAGGGTCTGCCGCTCGTCGATTTCTACAAGGAGCTTCCGGCCGTGGCTTACTATAACAAGGGCTGGCTGATCGCTTGGACGGAAGGGGAGCAGCCGAAGTCGGTTTATGATCAGTTTTACGAGCATTTCCGGTTCGGCGACCAACATGAAGGCCATTCGCATGAGCAACATTGACATGAATTGGTTATAAAAATGCCGAAAGAACAGTGAAAGACGACTGTTCTTTCGGCATTTTGCTTGACCGTTGAGGGAAGCGATTGCGGACTTCTCTAGACGTACATAACCCTCTTATTATTTCTAAATAATTCCATTATTTCTTCCGTGAATCATCCGGGTTTTATTTCAGACTTGGTTTCATCAGTGAATAGGTTTATAATTATAGGCGCTGAAATCAGGTATAATAATCAAGACTCAAGGGGACATGACCAATGGATGTATTTGACCACAAGTTAGAAAAGTATGCAGAGCTCGTCGTACGCATTGGGGTAAATATTCAGCCCGGACAAGTACTGTTCGTGGAATCGCCGCTGGAGGCTGCTGAATTCACCCGCAAGATCGTGAAGCAAGCTTACGAAGCCGGAGCCAAGTACGTCCAGGTGCAGTGGGACGATGAGGCAGTGACGAAAGCGAGATTTAACTATGCGCCGGACGAGTCCTTCGACTACTACCCGGCCTGGACGGCTTCGATGATGGAGCAGCTGGCCGAAGGCGGCGGGGCGCTGCTGAATATCAAGGTGCCTGATCCTGAGCTGTATCAGGGCATCGATCCGGCCAAGGTGACGAGAGCGACGAGGGCTACAGCGCTGGCCCGCAAGAAATTCCAGGGCTACGTGCGCAACAAGAAGTTTTCCTGGTGCCTGGTCAAGGCTCCGACACGTGCCTGGGCAGGCAAGGTATTCGCCGATCTTCCGGAGGAAGAGCGCGTAGCGGCGATGTGGGAGACGATCTTCCAGATGACGCGTGCGGACCAGGAAGATCCGATCGCCGCCTGGAAGGAGCATATCGCCACGCTAACGAAGGTGAAGACGGTGCTGAATGAGAAGAAGTTCCGCCGCTTTCACTACAAGGCTCCTGGCACCGATCTTCTGGTGGAGCTGCCTGAGGGCCATGTGTGGCATGGCGGTGGCACAACGGATGATCAAGGTGTATATTTTGTAGCCAATATGCCGACGGAAGAAGTCTATTCGATGCCGCATCGTACGGGCGTCACGGGCACAGTAACCAGCACCAAGCCGCTCAATCTGAACGGCAGACTTGTCGACAGGTTCGCTCTGACCTTCAAGGACGGTCTGGTGGTGGACTTTACGGCAGAGGTCGGCTATGAATACTTGCGGGATCTGCTGGACACGGACGAGGGCGCCCGCCGTCTGGGTGAAATCGCGCTCGTTCCTCATGATTCACCGATTTCGAATCTGAACCGGGTATTCTACAATACCGGGATCGATGAGAATGCTTCGTGCCACTTTGCACTGGGAAGCGCCTATCCGTTTACGATCGAAAATGGAACCTCGCTGACGCAGGAGGAGCTGCTGGAGCGGGGAGGCAATGTCAGCCTGACGCATGTAGACTTCATGGTCGGCTCTGCCGAGCTAGATATTGAAGGCGAGCTGCCGGACGGCACCTGGGAGCCGGTATTCCGCCAAGGCAACTGGGCGCTGCCTATGAAATAATCCTTTCAAAACTAGCCTATCCCAAAAAGTCAAGAGCCGCAGCACCCATCCCGGATGCTGCGGCTCTTGACCGTTCTTCTTGTTAGGAAAGGAGCTGCTTCCCGCTCCAACATGACACTTGGTGGTTGCCTGAGTTCCTGCAAAGCCTGATGGCTCTCTAGAGAGCGGCTGTGGCAGCTGTCCTCTTCTGCGTGTAGGCAAGCCGGGCAAATAACCCGGCAGCTCCCAGCATGAGGCCTGTGATCAGACCGATCCAGAAGCCGAAAGGGCCGAAGGAGGTGAAGCGTGCCAGCACATAGCCCAGTGGAAGACCAATCGCCCAATAAGACAGCAGCGCGACGAAGAAGGTCACGTTCACGTCCTTATAGCCGCGCAGCACGCCTTGGACCGGGGCGGCAATGGCATCGGCAAGCTGAAAGAAGATCGCATAGGCGAGGAAATGCCGCGTCAGCTCCAGCACATCCGGCTCCCTGGTGTACAGGCCGGCGATCTGCTTATCGAACAGGAATAGGACCACCGTACATAGCGCAGCCATCGTGATGGCAAGGGTAATGCCGAGCCGTGCATACTGCCGAGCATCCTTGAACCGGCCGGCGCCGACCTCGAACCCGACCACAATGGTCAGCCCCATCGAGATGCTGAGGGGGATCATATACAGGAACGAAGCGAAGTTCAGCGCAGCCTGATGGGCGGCGATCGTGATTGTATTGAACTCGCTCATCAGCATCGTCACGGCCGAGAAAATACTCGTCTCGAAGAAAATTGCGAGTCCGATCGGCACACCGATGGCGAGCAGCTCCTTCCAAGCGGACAACGAAACCGGATAAACCCGGCTGAATACACCGAACGCGGTGAAAGGCTTGCGCTTGATAGCGAACCATACCGCTAGGGACAGAATCACCCAGTAGGTGGTTGCTGTGGCGACGCCGGTGCCGGCTCCTCCCATCTCAGGGGCGCCGAACTTACCGTATATAAAGACAACGTTCAACAGGGCGTTGACCGGCAGCGAGATGAGCGAGATCATCATAGAAATCCGCGTCTGACCCAATCCATCGAAGAAGCAGCGCAGTACCGTATACAGGAAGAAGGCAGGCACGCCGAAAGCCATCGCCGTCAGATAGCGCTTCGCGATCGACCGTACCTCAGGCTCCAGATTCATGAGATGCAGAATCGGGTCGGTCAATAATAGCCCGGCGACGATCACAACGGCCGAGATCACGACGGCCAGAAATAAGCCCTGGACGACTTGGAAGGAAACACGATCCTCTCCTCCGGCTCCAAGGTGCTGGGCAATCATCGGAGTGACGGCAAACAAGATGCCGCCCAGTCCGGTTTGTACGGGGATCCATAAGCTGGTACCGATAGCCACCCCGGCTAAGTCGACCGAGCTGTAATGTCCCGACATAAAAATATCGAAGAAGCTCATCGCGAACATCGTGAGCTGAGTGACGAGCACGGGCAGCAAAATAAAAAGCAGCTGTTTGATTTTTTGCCTATGTGTAAAAGTTTGTTTCATGATGAAGCTCATTCCATTCCTTGGGAGTCTTTACAAGCAAACTCCGAACAGTATAACAGACCCTTAGGGCCGAGTACAGGAAAAGCATCGGAATGTCATCATCAGGACAGCATGCGGCTTAGGTGGTTTTTTTGGTTTTTCTCGGTTTTTTGGCCAACGATACAGCGGCCAGATGCTTGTAGCTTCGAATCGTAGGTCCTTTGCAAAGCGGGCATTCGGGATACGGATTCGGGGAAAATTCTTCGCGGACCCATGCTTTACAAGCGGAGTCCTTGCATTTCCAGATCACAGTCGGTTTTAATTCGGGTTTCGGAGCTTCTTTGTTCTCAACGCTCAATGTTTGCATCTCCTTGTTCAACAGTTCTGTAGTGACCGCGCTGAAAATTGCCGTTTTTGCGCTAGCGGGTTGCAGAGCGGCTCCCGGACTTGCCGGCTGAAGCCGCCCCGCACGTGCATAAGCCGCCGCCTTGTACCCGCTTGTTTGGCAAGCGGGCCTGGAGGCCGCGGCGATGTGAAGCTGTTAGGTACAGACAATGACAAATAACCGTTGCGAGGCATCGCTACCGATCTTCGCCGGTTCAGAGGGATTATTCGACATTATTAGATCATACCTTGTTCGTCATGATCTGTACATAGAAAATCGCAAGCGGGCACCCAAATTGTTACGCTTCCTTGTCAGAGGTATGGTTAGAAGCGTCAGGCAGCTTTACGTTGTCCCGGCTCTCCGTCATACTGAAATTATGGAATCCCGTGTAGAAAAGGAGTATCGCTATGGAAAAAAATCGCGAGATGAAAGTAGCGCTAGTGACCGGAGCCTCCAGCGGATTTGGTCTGCTGACAGCGGTATCGCTGGCACAGTCAGGTTACCAAGTGATCGCGACGATGAGAAATCCCGCTGCTGCCGATGTGCTGCTGGATCGTGCCAGTCAGGAGGGCGTAACGGAGCGCATCGAAACGGCTCTGCTCGATGTGACGGAGCCTGCGACTATTGACGCTGTTGTTAACGCCATCCGGGAGCGCTACGGACGGATCGACGTGCTCGTGAACAATGCGGGCTTTGCCGTCGGCGGCTTTATCGAGGATGTACCGATGGAGGCCTTCCGCAAGCAGCTCGAGACCAACCTCTTCGGCTTGATGACCGTCACGAAGTCCGTGCTGCCGATGATGAGGGAACAGCGCACCGGTTATGTGATTAATGTGGGCAGCATGAGCGGACGGTATGCGTTTCCCGGCTATGGCGCATATGCCGTCTCCAAGTTCGCGGTTGAAGGCTTCAGTGAATCGCTGCGGCTTGAGATGAAGCCGTTCGGCGTGCATGTCGTACTGCTGGAGCCGGGGGCTTACCGGACAGCCATCTGGCAGAAGGGCTTCAATACGGTCTATGCTCCGGAAGGCTCCGCCTATGGCAGCCGGCTGGAGCGCATACTGGAGATCACGAGGCGAACAGCGGAGTCGGCTCCAAATCCACAGGAAGTAGCGGATAAGATTGTCAGCATCGTGGGCATAAGCAAGCCCCGCTTCCGCTACCCGCTAGGCAAGGGAAGCGCCTTCGCACTGCTTGCCCGGGGCGTCGTACCGTGGTCATGGGTGGAGCGCACGCTTTCGCGAATTCTCAAGTAATCCTGCCAAGAGATGACTACAGCGGTGCAGGGTGAGAACGAGGAGAATTTCTAAGAAACTGTTAAGTATTTACCCGATAAAGGATTAAGATTTGGCTGTTATCATGGTTGTTATCTTGTGAAATGAGGAGGTGGTTCCCATGAGAAGATTGACGGCAATCGGGCTGCTGGCTGTAGGCATTCTGGGTCTGACGGGCTGCTCCAGAACGGTTGAATTTCAAGGGGAGAGCGATACATGGAAGGCTGCATGCACCATCCAGACATCGGCTCAAGAAAAAGCTTGCGAAATCCGATACACCGGCGATGTGAGTGCACCGAACAGCCGGATTGTCTATTCCTTCAAGGACAGCTCCAATTTTCAATTCAGCGGAGAAAGGAAAGGGCTGAAGAAAGGCTTGCTCATCAGCTCAAAGGCAGCCACGAATAGACCAGTTAAACCGTATACCGAAGAGGATGAATTCACGCTGCATATTAGACGGGATGATCGGGAGGACGTGATTTTGCTGGCTAAAATGGGCCGCTAAGCCTCTCTACAGGTGATAACGGCAAAGCAAAGACCAGGCACTTGAAGCGCCTGGTCTGATGTCTTGGATCATGGCGTAAATTATCAAGCAATTATCCGTAAAGGGAAAGGCATTTAAGCCTCGCCCGGTCCGTCAGGTATGTCTTGAGCAGCCAGCTGATTTTCATCCCGCAAAAAACTCGGGTCGGTGTCAATAAAGTCCTCCCAATTCTGGTCAGCCTTCAACTGGTTGCACTCGTTGCAGGCGCAGACACAATTCACGGGTGTCGTATGTCCGCCCTTGGCGCGCGGGACGATATGATCGAGCGTATCGCCATACTCGCCACAGAAGTGACAGGTATACCGGTCTCTCGTCAGAATGAACAGCCGGAACGTTTTGTTGCTGTAGATGCGCCGGATCGTATGCTTGTTCACGACGATAGCCGCGTGCTCACGGACGAGATTCACCGCTGTCTCCAGATCCGTTTCCTGCTGCCAACGGCGTCCCTTGTCCGTGCGGCCGCGCATCCATAACACACCGTTGCTATTAGGCCGAAGCACCGAGGCATCAGGCCCTTTGGGCCTTGGCGGAGGGAGCGGGAGCGGACGCTTGACCCGTATTTTGGGAGGCGGAGGCGGAGGAGGTGCTTCCTCGCCCGAATCAGCGGCCGTTAAGGCAATAGCCGCCGCGGGCTTCTTACGTCGCCTACGCCGTCTCCGTTTCTTGCGCGGCGCTTCCCCTAGACTGGCTGCGTCTGCCTGTGCGTCTGCTTCGCCGGGTGTCCCGGATTCAAGCTCTGCAGGATCCGATACCGGGCGGCCGGGGTGCTTAGGCTCAGACAGGTCATGCTGCCCGTTCGCGTGGATGAGCGCTATGTCGGCCGGTTCGTCAAACTCCGCCTCTGTAAGCGTTCCCTCCAGCTTTCGCAGCTTCCGGCATGACCGGCAAGCGCCGCGCCGCGCAGACTTGCCCCCGCGCCGTCCGCTGCGCCTGAGAAACTCCGAAAGAGGCTTGTCCTCCTTGCAGTGAGCGCATTGCTTATAGGCAGGGGCAGTCCCCTCGGTCGGTTGTTCATGGATGTCGTTATGCAGCTCATACTCCAAGTGGTCCACCTCATCGTTTCCTCTCATTAAAGATATGGCTCTATTGTACAACAAAAATGCTTACTTCCCAACATCCGGCAGAATAGGGTTGCCCACATAGCGGAGAAACGGCAAAAAGCCGCCCGGATTCGGGTCGGCTTCTGTCGGGTATTCCCGGAGTAGACCTTCCTTCTTCGGCCGGCCGGCTAGGCCTGGCTGGCGGCAATCGCCAGTTCCAGGTCGTAACGGATATCCCTCACCGACTCGGTACCGATGGACAGCCGGATCAGGCCCGGCGTAACCCCGGCTGCCCGCTGTTCCTCTTCGTTCAACTGAGCATGCGTCGTGCTGGCCGGATGAATAATCAGCGACTTGGAATCGCCGACGTTGGCGAGATGGGAGAATAGCTTCACGTTATGAATCAGCTTCTTGCCAGCTTCCAGGCCTCCCTTGATCTCGAAGGTCAGGATCGCTCCCTGTCCATTGGGCAAATATTTTTGCGCCAGCGCATGGGAAGGATGGCTCTCCAGGCCGGGATAGCCGACGGATTCGACCGCCTCATGCTGCTCGAGGAAGCGTGCGATCTCCAGAGCGTTGGAGCTGTGGCGCTCCAGACGGAGATGCAGGGTTTCCAGGCCTTGCAGCAGCAGGAAAGAGTTAAACGGCGAGAGAGCAGCTCCTAGATCCCGCAGCAATTGTACGCGGGCTTTGAGGATATAGGCCGCCGGACCGAAAGCTTCCGTATAGACCAGTCCGTGGTAGCTCGGATCGGGATCGGTCAGCCCGCTGAACTTGCCGCTCGCCGCCCAGTCGAATTTGCCTCCGTCCACGATGATGCCGCCGATCGTCGTACCGTGACCGCCGATGAATTTCGTTGCGGAGTGGACGACAATGTCTGCCCCATGCTCGATCGGGCGCAGCAGGTACGGACTCGGGAACGTATTGTCGACGATCAGCGGGATGCCATGCCCATGAGCGATGGCGGCGACCGCTTCCACATCCAGCACATCCCCCCGAGGATTGCCGATCGTCTCGCCGAAGATGGCCTTCGTCTTGTCGGTCAGGGCGCTGCGGAAGTTTTCGGGGTCTGACGGGTCAACGAAAATCACCTTGATCCCGAGCTTCGCCAGCGTTTGGGACAACAGATTATAAGTGCCGCCGTACAGGCTGGCGGAGGATACGATCTCGTCCCCGGAGGATGCTATATTCAGGATCGCGTACGTGATGGCGGCTTGCCCGGATGCCACGGCCAGTGCGCCTACGCCTCCCTCGAGAGCAGCTACGCGCTGCTCCAGCACGTCGTTCGTCGGGTTGTTCACCCTCGAGTAGATATTGCCGAATTCCTTCAGTGCGAACAGGCTGGCGGCATGCTCGGTATCGCGGAACCCATAAGAGGTGGTTTGATAGATCGGTACGGCTCGGGATTGGGTGGTCGGGTCGATCTGCTGTCCGGCATGGACGGCCAAAGTATCCAGTTCGTAATTTCTTTCTTCGCTCATTTTAAGTTCCTCCCTAGGGTTCTCAATTAAAATGCAGGAACGACGGCCACTCCGTATTTATCGGTAATAAATTTTTTCAGCTCAGGCGTCTTCAAGGCTGCGTCGAGTTTCTTGACTTCGTCGCGGCTTTCATCGCCCTTGCGTACAACAACGACGTTGGCATACGGGGAATTGGCGTCCTCACGGAACAACGCGCTCTTCGGATCAATCTTCGCTTCCAGCACCAGATTCGTATTGATGATCGCGCCGTCCAAATCGGGCAAAGCGCGCGGGAGCGTAGCCGAATCAGCTTCGACAAACTTCAGGTTTTTCGGATTTTCCACAATGTCCTTAGGCGTGGCTTCGTATGTCGTCAGCCCGCTCTTGAGCTTGATGAGCCCCTGCTGCTGGAGCAGGACCAGCGCCCGGTATTCATTGGACGGATTATTCGGGATGCCGATCTTGGCGCCGTCCTTGATCTCGTCCTTGGATTTGAGCTTGCTGGAGTAGAAGCCGATTGGCTCGACGTGAACCTTGGAGGTGACGGTGAAGTCATAGCCTTTCTCCTTCTTGACCGAATCGAGATAAGGGACGTGTTGGAAGTAGTTTCCATCGACCTTCTTATCCTTCAGGGCCGGATTAAGCTGCCCCTCGTCATCGAAGACGATGACCTCCAGATTGACGCCCTGCTCCTTCAGCTTTGGCTTGACTTGGTTCAAGATTTCCGCATGAGGGACTGCGGCGGCTCCAATCTTGAGCGTGACTTCTTTCTTGCTGTCAGCGCCAGCAGGCGCTGCGGGCTTTTGAGTACCTGCATTGGAAGCCGGAGCAGAACCGCAGGCCGCAGCCAGCCCCGCGAACAGAACGAAAGACGACAATATTGCAGCAGCAGAACGTTTTCTCATCATGACAACACTCCCGGTTTCTATGTTTATAATGGCAATTCCTACGTGAAAGGGATGACCCATGGGGTGATTCTGGCGGGAATACACAGCCTATAGGCAGCTACTCCAGCTTAAACCGCTTGCGTCGTATGGCTTTGGCAATCGAATCGCCTGACCACTGAATGATCGCGACGATCAGGACGATCAGGATCACGGTGGCAAATAGCACATCCTCGCGGAACCGCTGGTAGCCGAAGCGGATCGCGAGACTGCCCAGCCCGCCTGCGCCTATGGCCCCGGCCACAGCGGTGAATTCCGTGATCGCGATGATTGCGATCGTAACGGCACGGATTAGGGCCGGCAGTGCTTCGGGGATCAGGACGCGGAAGATGATCGTCCATGGCGAAGCGCCAATAGCCAGGGCGGCTTCGATCTTCCCGTGGCTGACCTCCTTCAGCGAGTTCTCGATCACCCGGCCCAGGAAGGGCGCAGCACCGATGGACAGCGAGACGATCGCAGCGGTAGGTCCGAGGGTAGTGCCGACGATTAGACGGGATAAAGGCAGCAGCAGGACGATCAGGATGATGAACGGCAGTGAGCGGACGAAGTTGATCAGCGCTCCCACGATTTTGTGCAGGTAAGGCGCCTCCCAGATATGCCCCTTGTCCGTAACGACCAGCAGAATACCGAGCGCAGTGCCGAGCAGCAGGGCGAAGATCGATGACCAGAACACCATATACAGCGTCTCCAGCAGCCCTTCCTTCAGTAAGGGGATCAGATCGTCTCTCATACGCCGGTACCCGTGCCTTCCAGCACCTGCCGCTTCTGCCGGTAATGATCAATGATGCTCACAAACCTGCGGGCCGTGTCGCTCTCCGGCTGCAGGAAGAACTTGTCGACCGTCCCGGTTTCGACAATGCGGCCGCTCTCCAAAACCGCCATATGCCGGCACACATGCTGGAGCACATCCAGCTCATGGGTGATGAGCACGATCGTGAGATTCAACTGGCGGTTGATATCCTTGAGCAGCTCTAGGATGGAGTAGGTGGTTTGCGGATCGAGCGCCGAGGTCGCCTCATCGCTGAGCAGCACATCCGGTTCATTGGCGAGCGCCCGGGCGATGCCGACGCGCTGCTTCTGTCCGCCGCTCAGCTGGGAAGGGTGCATGTCGCCCTTGTCGCCCAACTGAACGAGATCGAGAATCTCTCGGACCCGTTCCCGGATGAATGCCTTGGAATGCCCCGCAACCTCCAGTGGGAAGGCGACATTCTGGTACACCGTCTTGGCGTCCAGCAGGTTGAACTGCTGGAAGATCATACCGATCTTGCGCCGGGCGAGGCGCAGCTCGCGTTCATTCAGATCGGTGATGACGCTGCCGCCGATCTCGATGCGTCCGGTATCCGGCTCCTCCAGCCGGTTGAGGCAGCGGATGAGCGTGGACTTGCCGGCCCCGCTGAAGCCGATAATACCGAAGATATCCCCTTTCTCTACACGCAGGTGAATGCGGTCCAGCACAGTTGTTGTGAGCTGGCCGTTGCGGAACGTTTTCGTCAGATTATTGACCACTATCATGTGTTCACCCGCTTCGCTAAAGTAGGGTTCGGATAAAAAAAGAACCAAGCCGCGAGTCTCCCTGGGTAGAAGGAGATGGCTTGGTTTCCAGTGATCTGGTCAACCGGTGTTTTATTCCGATATTTCCAATGTGCTTAATGTATTTTAAAATGAATTTTCATTTTTTGTCAATAAGGAAAATTCGGATCACGAACAAGGCATGCCGCCTTCACTGGCCTATGCGCCAAAATCAGCTCATGGCAGTCCAAGCTTTTCTGCTCAGGCTCCGAGTAAAAAAAGAACGCTCCGAATCCGGCTGTTGGCAGCGGAAAGCAGAGCGATCCTGTAAGCTTGCGAATGCAGAGTGGAGACAGAGCTTGCAGAGCTACTTAGCGGAGCAGCTTCAAAAACTCCCGCATAAAGCCGGGCAGGTCGGGCCAGGCATGGCCAGAGACGAGCTTGCCGTCCACATGCAGTGTATCCGGCGCATAGGTAGCGCCGAGCTGCTCGACATCGAGCCGGCAGGCTGTATAGGCTGTCAGCGTACGTCCCTCGAAGAAGCTGTTGTCCTTCAGCGAGGCGAACACGAGGGCGGCATGACAGATGGCTCCTACCGGCTTGTCCGCCTCGAAGAAATGGCGCAGGATGCGCGGCACGTTGGCGTCGGAGCGGATATACTCGGGAGCGCGGCCGCCCGGGATAATCAGGCCGTCATAGGCGGTCGGATCGACGTCGGCGAAGGAGACATGAGCCGGGAGCAGATGTCCGGGCTTCTCCGTATACGTGTCCCAGCCTTCGACGAAGTCATGGACGACGGTGTGGAGCACTTTATGAACGGGGGCGGCAATCACCGCTTCATAACCTTCCTCCAGCAAGCGGTAATACGGATAGTACACTTCAAGAACTTCGACAGCGTCTCCAGTAAGCAGCAAGATTTTTTTGGACATCAGACTCACGCTCCTTCAGTCATATGGGCTTCACTTTCATTATCCCTGGTAGCCGGAAGGCTTGTAAATGGGTGGAAATTGAAAGCATTTGTCGAATCGCGGCAGCTCCACCCTGGGCGACTGGACCAAAGTCCAGCACAAAACTTCACCGGAGGTGGAGGACAGTGGCTCCGGGCATATGATAAAGTGAGGTTAACAATAATTGTACATAGGAGAGATTAATGCATGAGTAAACAGGCATTAGCGGGTGCAGTGCTGGTATTGCTGGGAGCCAGCATGTTCATGGTCCGCGGGGAGTCTTTCGGGGTCGGCACGCTGTTCGCGTATTATTGGCCCACGATGTTTCTCATTCCGCTTGGATTGTTCTTCCACTGGATGTATTTCTCGATGACAGGCAGAAAGGGAGTCGGTCTGCTGGTTCCCGGAGGTATTTTATTCACATCGGGTATCGTCTGTCAGATTGCGACCCTATTTCACGCATGGGAATACTTGTGGCCGGGCTTCATCCTGGCGGTAGCAGTGGGCTTGTTCGAGCTCTATTGGTTTGGAGGTCGGCATCGGGGACTGTTGATTCCGATCAACATCCTGGGCGTTTTATCTCTCATCTTTTTCGGAGTCTTTACGCTCGGCTCCATTCTGAACCGCATAGCGGCGGGCGGTCCGATTGTGGCGATCGTGCTGATCGCGGCGGGTGCCTTTCTGATGATCGGACGCAGGAAGCAGCTCTAGTCCGGGAATCGCCCAGCCTTTCTATGTTTCTAAGTACCGGCATCGAACCGAGGCCTTCCCGCTCCTTGTTGAGCCGGGAGGGCCTTCGCTTTTTTTGGACAAAGGCTGTATCTTTATTTCCGGGCATGACTGTGCTACCCTCAGAGGAAGAACGTTCAAGGAGTGTCGCACGTGTGAAGAGGCTGCTCGTTACAGGTTACAAGGCGTCGGAGCTGGGGATTTTTTCTCTGAAGCATCCGGGCATCGATATTATCAAGAAGGCGATCAAGAAGCAGCTGGCCGCGTTGGCCGAGGAAGGGCTCGAATGGGTCATCGTTAGCGGACAGTGGGGTGTGGAGCTGTGGGCGGCCGAAGCGGCGATTGAGCTGAGGGCGGATTACGAGAGCTTGCAGCTTGCGGTCATCTGTCCGTTCCTCGGACAGGAAGAGAACTGGAGCGATCCGAAGAAGGAAAAGTACGAGGCTGTGCTTCGCCAGGCTAATTACGTGAACAGCGTGACCAAGAGCAAATACGAGGGTCCCTGGCAATTCCGCGAGAAGAATAAATTTCTGCTGCGCAATTCCGACGGCATGCTGGTGCTCTACGACGAGGAGAAGGAAGGCTCCCCCAAGTTTATCAAGGAACAAGCGGCCCGTTTGTCGCAGATCCGGCCTTACCGAATTATCTCCATCACGGAGCAGGACTTGCAGAATATCGTGGAAGACGAACAAATGAATCAATGGTGATGTGCGAACGCCTACAGCCCTGTCTGCATACGATGTAGAACTTAACATCGGCAAGGCGAGAGGGTGGTATCGGTGGAGATTTCGCTTGTTCCGCTGCATTTCGTTTACTTGGCATTTATCGTATTCATTATGGGAGTTCTGATCAAACGCCGCGACACGACGATGATATGCGTGATCGGCATATTCGCGCTCGGGTGGATGGCGACGGAGACGCTGGCCGGATCGGTGTCCGGCATCTTCAACAGCTTTATCTTTGCGACCAAAGAGCTGATCGGCACGATCTTTATTATCTCGATTATCGTAGCCATGAGCCGGGTCTTGATCCAAACCGGCGTCAATGAGGTCATGGTAGCACCTCTGACCCGGTTCCTGCGAACGCCGGCGCTCGCGTTCTGGGGGATCGGCTTGATTATGCTGGTCGCTTCGCTGTTCTTTTGGCCGTCCCCGGGCGTTGCGCTGATCGGCGCCGTGCTCGTGCCGGTGGCCGCGCGTGTGGGCTTGCCTGCGCTCGGAGCGGCGGTGGCGATGAATCTGTTCGGACACGGCATCGCGCTCTCCGGAGACTATATCATCCAGGGCGCCCCCAAGCTGACGGCCGATGCGGCAGGACTGCCCGTCGCGGACGTGATGCAGGCCAGCATACCGCTCGTCATCGTGATGGGAGCGGTAACAACGGCAGCGGCCTATTGGATGATGCGCCGCGATATGGCCAAGGGCACGTGGCGTGACGGTCTTGTCGGAGCAGGCAAGGCCGATGACGGAGGCGCCGTGCCAGGGATCGGGGAGGCTGCTCCTGCGGCAACGCTCTCACAGCGCACCAAGCGCTGGCTGGCCGTACTGATTCCGCTGCTGTTTGCCGCGGATGTTGCGGCGATGTTCCTGCTGCGGCTGCAGGGAGGCGACGCGACGGCGCTGATCGGCGGGACGGCCGTGCTGATCCTGATGGGAGTAACCCTGCTGGCGCACCGGAACCAGGGACTGGAGCAGACCACAACCTACTTGATCGAAGGCTTCCAGTTCGGCTTCAAGGTATTCGGACCCGTGATCCCTATCGCCGCGTTCTTCTACCTCGGGGACTCGGCCTTTACCGAGCTGTTCGGACAGAAGCTGCCGGACGGTTCCCATGGTATTGTCAATGACCTCGGCGTCGCGCTGGCCCATTGGGTCCCGCTGAACGGGGGCGTGGCCGCCGTCACGCTCACCGTGACGGGAGCGATTACAGGCCTCGACGGCTCCGGCTTCTCCGGTATCTCGCTGGCCGGATCTGTCGCCAAGCTGTTCGCAACAGCGATCGGCTCAGGTGCGGCTACGCTGACCGCACTAGGGCAGGTGTCAGCGATCTGGGTCGGTGGCGGTACACTGATCCCCTGGGCGCTCATCCCGGCCGCCGCGATCTGTGGGGTCAGTCCCTTCGAGCTGGCCCGGCGCAATCTGAAGCCGGTGCTGCTGGGGCTGGCCGTCACGACGGTTGTCGCCATGTTCTTGATCTAGAGCTGCCTTAAGGGCTGCCGGGAAACCGGCAGTCCTTTTGATAGGCCACAGAAAGCGTATGAGTCAGGCCCATACATATCCTTCGGTGTGCATCGAGAGAAGTTAAATAATTAACCTATGGTAAAATAAAGAGTACGGGAATCATGAACTGCCTGAGCCGTGCAAAGCCCTTCTTCCGAAGGAATTTCGGCGGACAAAGGGCCGCTGCCCGGGAGCAAGTCCTCTGGTCCTGGAAGCGCTGTAAAATCTTATTTTTTATTAAGAAATAGGAAACATTTGATTTAGGAAAAAGTAAGAACTTAATAAAGAAATATAGGCTAAAGTATGCTATACTAGTGCAAGTTGTTTACAAGAAATTAATATACAAAAATGTGGGGAATATATATGGGAGAATTGCAGCTTGCCTTGCGTACGTACGGCCGTAGAACCGCCAGCCGTCTGCCTTTACTGATCTGGGCTGTGTGGATTGTATTTCTAGTCGAAGTGCTCAGCCGCGGGCAATGGGGAGAATCCTTCGGCTGGACCTTTACCGCGATTCCGGAGTTGGGGTTGAATGCACTGGTCGTGCTCGGTCTGCTGCTGTTCCTAACGGCGCTTACTTCCAGCGTACGGATTTCATTCTGGCTCGTTTCATGCGTTTGTCTGGGCTTCGGGCTCATCAGCGGAATCAAGCTCAATATTCTCGGGGTTCCGTTCCTGCCCTGGGATCTCATGCTGACGAGTGAGACGCAGGATATGACGCAGTACATCGGCGGGATTTTTAATTTTACAGTCATTTCCGGTTTTATCGCATTTATCGTGATCAGCATCCTGCTGCTCTATAAGCTGCCCCGCTTCACGCTCCGTCTGGGCTGGAAGCATCGGATTACAGTGGGCCTTGTATCGGCTCTGCTGCTGGTCTCCATTTATAACGATGGGGCTATCAATCTGAAGAAGCTGGTCAACGTGCAGAATATCGCCTGGGATCAGAGCGAGAATGTGAAGACTAACGGATTCCTGCTGACGACCATGATGAATATCAAGTATTTGTTCCGCGATGAGCCTGGCGGCTACGATGAGAAGTCGATCCACTCGCTGGCTGCGTCGCCTCCGCCGGCTGTTGCGAAGCCGGGCGATGTGAAGCCGAATATTATCGTCGTGCTCAGTGAAGCTTTCTGGGATCCGACTCAGGTGAAGGGACTAACGTTCAATCGCGATCCGATCCCGTTCTATCATGAGCTGGCGGCGAAATATTCGAGTGGAACGATGCTTTCACCGCAATATGGAGGCGGAACGGCCAATGTGGAGTTTGAGGTGCTGACAGGCAACTCGATGAGATTCCTGCCGCAGGGCTCTACGCCATACAATCAATATATCGACAAAGGCGTCGATTCGCTTGCGAGCATTTTGTCCCGTCAAGGGTACTCGACGACGGCGGTAAACCCGTTCCATAGCTGGTTCTATAACAGCAAGAACGTGTATAACAATTTCGGATTCGGCAAATTTATTTCCCAGGAATTTTTTGAACCGGATTATGAGGGGCCTTACCTGGCCGACCGTGGGGTAGCCAAGCAGATTATTCAGGCGACGGATGCTTCATCCGGTCCAGACTTTATTTTCTCCAATACGATGGAGAACCACTATCATTATTACCCGGGAAAGTTTAAAGAAAACACGTTCGAAGTAACCGGGGTGAGCGGTGAGTCTAAGGGCATGTTCGAAACGCTGGCCCAAGGCCTGAACGGTGCGGACAATATGCTAAAAAGCATCGTCACGCATTACGAGCAGAGCAAAGAGCCTACGATTATCGTTTTCTTCGGCGACCATCTACCGAGCCTCGGTGATGACTATCAGGCTTATCGCGACAGCGGTTATCTGCTGCCTAACGACCCGGATTTTCTAAATAAAATTCACCGCGTTCCTGTGCTGGTCTGGAATAACTACCTGCCGGCCCATCAGGATAAGCTGGATATGAGTCCATCGTTCCTGGGACCTTACGTGCTCAAGCTCGCGGAACGCGAAGGCAGCTATTATACCGATTATTTGAATCAACTGGCTCAAACGACGCCTGTTATTCCTCCGAAGAATATGTACGCAGAGATGGGCATTTCCGAGGAAAGCCTGAAAGGCTACGAGCGTCTGCAATACGACATCATGTTCGGCAAGCAGTATGCTTACAAGGAGCGCCACTTGGCTGTGAAGGACCCGAATTATGTGCTGGGAACCGGCAAGCTGGAGGTTGACCATGTGAAACTTGAGGAAGCCGGAGCGGACCGTCTCGTTACCGTAGAAGGAAGGAACCTGCCGCCACAAGCTATCGTGCAGATTAATGGACAGCCGGTACGTACGGAGCGAAACTCAACCGGACAACTGACCGCTCTGGTGAAGCCGGAGCAAATGGGACAGCTCCCGTGCAAGGTCGAGGTCGTAGTGAAAGATTCCAAAGACAAGATTGTCGTCAAATCCAATACGTATGCCTATAACGACAGCGTGAATGTCGCGGTGGAAGCGCCCATTCATTAAGCGAGAAGCATAGGGCATGACAGTAAGCCTCCTGGTAGAAGTACCGGGAGGCTTTTCGTTATGGGCCGGGACAGATCCTGGCGAGACATAGGGTCATTGCTTCGCTTTTCCTAGCGATTCGAGCTTCTGTCTATAAGCAGAGATGAGCGGGGAATTCGGATCTCCGCCGTGCTTGTCGATGAAATTTTGAAGGGCTTGGCGGTACTCCTCCAGGAACTTCGGATTGGCAGGACTTGCGGCAAGCTGAGCCTCGGCTTTGAGCACCGGCTGAAGATCCTCGTTCATCAGCAATCTAATCCCGTAAGGGGACTCGTCGGTCAGGATCACGATATTGCGTTCGAAGCCCGGGATATATTTGATCAAGAAGGTCTCTCCCTTGGGCGGAATGAGGATAGCGTTCCGCAGCGGGTAGGTGGTGGCGGACATCGTATCAAACGTCGTTTTGATATCGCGTCCGTCTGCAGTTCGGAGGACCGCATCATACTCCCAAACGTATTGATCATTGAGGGTGGAGTTCGTCTGGGTCTCGTAGACAATGACCCCGGTACCCGATGTACCGAAGGCATTGAGGAAGAGGGCATTCACATAGTGCGCGGTAAAGATGTTAAAAAAACCAACGAGGAAGCCTACCAGCAGCATGGAGAACCCCCCGGATCGTCCCTTCCTCCACATCAGTACGATGGCACCGATGGCGCCGAAAAAAAGCAGGATCAACGGAAACGACCAGATAGGATGGTAAGTCAAGAAAAACAGCAAGGCAGAAAGTATAGCCAAAGGTATCCTCTCCCTCCTTTTGTATGGAGCTTGGGGAAGCATATGAGCTTTCTTATGCAAATTATACCATACGATCAGGAAGGACGGACGAATGTGAGAGCAACATTGCAAATCTTGCCCTGTGCTATAACTAAACTTGAAATCAAACAGGGAGATGAGCATATGAGCAAGTTACAAGGGAAAATCGCATTAGTCACCGGAGCAAGCCGGGGGATCGGGCGCGGCATTGCGCTGCGTCTGGCACAGGAAGGCGCATTAGTCGCGGTGCATTATGGAACCAGACAAAGCGACGCCGAAGAAGTGGTGGGTCAAATTCAACAAAGTGGAGGTTCGGCCTTCGCGATCGGGGCTGACTTGAGCATTGTGAATAACATTCGTCAGTTGTATGTGGAACTGGATGCAGCCCTTCGTCAGCGGACGGGGGATAACCGGTTTGATATTCTGGTGAATAACGCCGGCATCGGGCAAGTGTTAACGCTGGAACAGACGACGGAGACCTCGTTTGACGAAGTGATGAACATCAATGTCAAAGCGCCGCTTTTTGTCATCCAGGAAGGGTTGTCGCGTCTGAATGATGGAGGACGGATTATCAATCTTTCCTCGTTTGTGACCAAGATGGCTTTGCCTGGCGTATTCACCTACAGTATGTCGAAGGGTGCGATCAACACCATGACAAGCGTGCTGGCTCAGCAGCTCGGAAGCCGCCAGATTACGGTGAACGCGATCCTGCCTGGCTTTATTAACACCGAGATGAATACCCAGACGCTGCAAGATTCCGATGGACAGAAATACGCGGCCGGGCTCTCCGCCTTCAACCGATGGGGGGAGCCTGAGGATGTGGCGGATATCGCTGCCTTCTTGGCCTCATCAGATAGCCGCTGGGTCACCGGTCAGTTGATCGATGCCAGCGGCGGATCCCATCTGTAAAGTCTTGTTATAGATAGAAGACCTTGGGGTTCCTCATCCCCAAGGTCTTCTGCGCATTCTTTGCCTTCAAGATATGGTCATCGCTTACTCCAAGAATCCTTCAACGGGACGATTCGGTTAAAAACAAGCCGATCTCCGGCATGACCGTTTGGTTCCAAGCAAAAGTATCCATGCCGCAAAAATTGAAATTTTTGCTCCGGACGAGGAGGCTCGGGGAGCGGCTCCATCAGAACCCGGCTGACCGTAATCAGTGAATCGGGATTGATTCGGCTCATCCAATCTTCGCTGTCCTGCGGTGTCTCCGGGTCAAGCAGCAGCTTCTCATAAAGACGGACTTCAGCCGTAACGGCCTGCGTATCCGATACCCAATGGATCGTTCCCTTTACCTTGCGCCCCGTAAATCCGGTACCGCTTCTGGTAAGCGGGTCATAGGTGCAGCGAAGCTCTGTAATCTCACCGGTGGCCGGGTCCTTGATGACTTCCTCGCACCGGATGAAATACGCCCCCTTCAGCCTCACCTCAGCACCGGGACTGAGCCGGTGAAAGCCTTTGGGGGGATCCTCCATAAAATCATCCCGCTCAATATAGATCGTCCTGGAAAAAGGAACCTCCCGCCGCCCGAGCGCCTCGTTTTCACTGTTGTTTTCCATCTGCAGCAGCTCCACGGTATTCTCGGGATAGTTCGTTATAACGACCTTAAGAGGCCTTAGAACAGCCATGACGCTCATCGTTTTTTCTTTGAGATCCTGCCTGAGGCAATGGTCCAAGAGCGAGATGTCAACCGTGCTTTGGGTTCGGATGCTTCCAATCTCCTCGATAAAGCTCCGGATGCTTTCCGGTGTGAATCCTCTTCTTCTAAGCCCCCGGAGCGTTGGAAGCCTGGGGTCATCCCAACCATCCACGTAACCGCCTTCTACCATCTGCCTCAAGAAGCGCTTGCTGGTCACAACACCTGTTAAGTTCAGCCGGCCGAACTCCCTTTGCCGCGGAGGCTCAGGAATCTCAAGCTGCTGGAGGACCCACTCGTACAAGGGGCGGTGGTCTTTGAATTCAATGGAGCAGAGGGAGTAGGTGATGCCTTCAATCGCATCTTGGATAGGATGGGCGAAATCGTACATCGGATAGATACACCAGTCATGTCCCGTCCTGTAATGCTCGGCATGGATGATTCGGTAAAGTACAGGATCGCGCATATTGATATTGGGTGAGGCCATATCGATTTTGGCCCGAACGACCTTGGAGGCAGCAGGGAAATCGCCATTTTTCATACGTGCGAACAGCTCCAGATTTTCCTGGGGCGATCGGTCTCTATAAGGGCTATTCTTGCCCGGCTCGGTCAATGTCCCACGATACTCAGTCACTTCGTCGGGTGTCAAATCACAGACATAGGCCTTTCCTTGCTTGATCAAGGCAACTGCGGTATTATAGATTTCCTCCGAGTAGTCTGAGCCATAGTAGATGTGAGGTCCCGGATCGTAACCGAGCCACTTGATATCCTCCAGGATCGCGTTGACATACTCGATGTCTTCCTTGAGAGGATTCGTGTCGTCGAAGCGTAAGTGAAACGTCCCGTTCAAGGCTTGAGACATCGCATAATTGGTGTGTATGGCATAGGCGCTTCCGATATGAAGGTAGCCATTGGGCTCGGGTGGAAACCGCGTGCACATCTCTCTGCCGAAAGGATGCTGATCCAGCTCTTCTTGAATCAGCTTGTATATAAAATGATCTTTGTGATGGTACATTTCGTTAACCATGCCGACGCCTCCTAATGAATGGGGTTAAAGAGCAATCCGATACAAAAAAAAATTCACCTCCAAGACTTATGTCTTGGGGACGAAATTTTCGCGGTGCCACCCCAGCTTCATTAATATGTCGCCATATTAACCTCCTCGAGTACGGCATTTGCAGGCAAATGCTTATACTCCAGCTCTATAACGGGAGCTCCCGTCATGCTATCCCCATTGCGGTTCCGGCATGCTGCTCAGAGGCTTGGTTCGGGGAAAGGCTCTTGACTCCTTTTCAGCTGCCGGAGCTCTCTGTGCAAGATCTTAATCCCTTACTCTTCTCGTCATCGCGTTTGAATTCCCTATATAATATCAAATTCTTCCCTTTACTGTAAACTTGGAGTTCTCGGTCTGTTCTGGATCTTCCATATGAGAGCAGAGGGGGAGCGTTATTTGTAAACGAAACTGCCCGCCGTTGCACAGAAGATTCAGCAACTACCGTGGGCAGATACAGGTAAACAGGATCATCGGGGCTTCAGCGTATTTTCCAAGACAAAGAATCGATCGAATATACCTAGTACCCGTATTTTATTGTTCGGGTCTCCAAAAATTTGAGTAGTGGCTGTCATGAACAAGGGTAAAGAACGGATATGCTCAGACATCATATCGAGGTTAGTATGTATGCATGCAGGACTTTTACTTTCAAAATTCAGTCCATATTCAGTTTGAAGAAATGTATGGTAATCTTGGGAATTGGGAGTTGTAACAGCCATCACAATGAATATAGTCAGGATGAGCAGGAGCATGTACCTTTTCTTATTCATCATATCCTCCGGTCCTCCCTTTTGATTGATAATATCATTTTACAGGTAATGATTGTAAATACAAGACTTATACTTTTTTCATCATGATGATAAAATTCTCTCCCTTTTTCATACAGGACGTTTGATCGGTACATTGAGTTGAATTTATTGGCACTGAGAGGGTTGGGGTTCGAATCCCGCGTTCCACATACGCTAAATCACAACAATTGATCTCGATAAAGATTGAAGTCTTATATTCTTGACATATATCGATCATCTATATAGTATATAGATGATCGATATATGCTAAGGAGATGGTGTTATGGCTATTAATAAGAGCTTGTTAACCGGCAGCACTACAATGCTCATATTAAAGCTGCTTGAAATTCATGATATGTACGGGTATCAGATGATTGAGCAGCTCGCGGCAAGGTCCAACCATACCTTTTCGTTAAAGGCAGGGACGCTTTACCCATTGCTCCATACCCTCGAACAGCAGGGTATGCTAACGTCTTATGAAGACCAAGCAGACAGCACAAGGGTGAGGAAATATTACAGCCTAACGAAAAAAGGCAGGGGTATGCTTGCGGAAAAGCAAGATGAATGGAGGAAGTATACATCAGCTGTTAATCAGGTATTACAAGGGGGGGCGAATCTTGCAGCGCTCTAATCCAATAAGTCAGTATATCAAAACGGTTTGTGAACAAATACGATGGAAACAAGCTCATCCCATGGTTGCGGAAGAATTTGAAAATCACATCATAGACCAAAAAAATGCCTATATCGCCGAGGGAGTAGACGAAGAAACAGCGACAGTAAAGGCAATCCATGAGATGGGAGATCCTGTCCTGATCGGCACGGAGCTTGACCGTACACATCGGCCCAACGTGGAGTGGGGCCTCATTGCTTTGACGGGTTGTGTTCTTTTGCTCGGAATTGTGATCAGATTGTTTATGATTAGAGACGCGAATATATCCGGGATATGGACGAATAGTATTCTTGCTGCTCTGCTTGGCATAGGCTTTATGATCATTGCCTATTTATTGGATTTTACGAGTATTGGAGTCCACGCCAAAGCAATCTATGGCGGGCTTATTCTTGTAACTATTGCGGTCATGATGATCTCTCCGACTATCAACGGGGAGAAGCTGTACGTTCCGTTTTTATTGCTGCTTTTGCCGACGGTCTTTGCGGGAATCATCTACAGGTTGAGGAGCAGAGGATATCTGGGAATTGTTTTATGCGGGGGATGTATGGTCATTCCCGTAATCATCGGCATGGCTGTTCCCAATTTTTCAAGTGCCGGTCTATACGCACTCACTTGCCTTACGCTGCTCACGCTAGCCGTTGCAAAGGGATGGTTTCATGTTAACAAGTTGATGGCCATGCTGCTCGTATACATACCCGTGGTGATTACAGCGATAATGGTTTTGTTAACGATTGTTAGTCGTTCTTATCATTGGCAAAGACTGCACACGGCTATAGACCCTTCTCTTGACCCGATGGGGGGAGGATATCTAGGAACCATAACGAGAGATATGATACAAGGTGCCGCATGGCTTGGACAAGGTGAACGAGCATCATATCCCGGTTTCCCATTGCCGCAAGTACATACGGATAGTGTATTGACCTACTTGATTCATAAATTCGGATGGGCTTCATTCATGGTGATCATGCTGCTCGTGTTATCCTTCATGATTCGTGCCTTCGTCCTTTGCTCCAGGCAAAAAAGTATGTTGGGGAGATTAGTATCCACATCCGTCCTGATCACCTTTACACTGCAGGTTGCACTCTATATCGCGTATAATCTAGGCCTTCAGATCTTCTCTCCACTGACACTGCCGCTTATTTCTTATGGAGGAACCGCTACAATCATCAATATGTTTCTCATTGGGATCATGCTTTCCGTGTTTAAATCCGGAGATGTCGTGCGTGATCGCCTCATCCAACGAAAAAGAAACCGTCTGATTGAGTTTGTTGACGGTAAACTCATTATTCATTTGTATACAAAGCAGTAGCTATGGTTCAGCCTAAGAGATGTATCGGTGTATTCGATGTCTATATTTGACGGATCAGTACAAAAGTATTATGATGACTTCAGTACGGGTTACCGGAATGGAGTGAAAGAAGTGAGTAAAAGCGGGAGACCCCGGGAGTTTAAAGATACAGCGGTTATCGATGCGGCTATGGAATTGTTCTGGACCAATGGCTACGAAGCTTGCTCGACGGAAGATCTGTGTAAGCACACAGGTCTGGGGAGGGGAAGTTTATACAATGCTTACGGAAGCAAGCATGAGCTCTATGAACAAGCCCTCCTGCGTTACCATCAAATCGGTATCGAAGCCCAGGTTGAGATGCTCCAGAATCTAGGGCCTATAAAAGACCGTCTGCGCGCCTTGCTGGACTGGGCTATCGAAGAGGACTTTTCGAACGAGAAGCGAAGAGGTTGCCTGCTCATCAATGCTGCCCTGGAGCGTGCGCAGAGAGATCCGGCCGTAGAACGGTTATTCAAGCAGCACGTGGATTTGCTGGAGGAAGCTCTGCACCGAGCGATAGACACAGGGAAGGAATCAGGAGAGATTTCCCAGCAACGTCAAACCCCTGACTTGGTCAGCTTATTTATGGGCAACTATTATGGGCTCCGTGTACTTAATGTCGCTATGCAGAATCGCGAGAGAGCTGTTCAGATGGCCGAAGCAACGTTAACAGCTATATTTTAGCGTTGCTGGCCCTTTTTTTGGTCTAATTTTGTACTGATTAATAAAGAATTAATGCATTTCGGTCAATTTTGTACTGATGATTACAATATCTTGAAGAAGGATTGGGGTTGTTTCATATGCCATTTGCTATTTATGTACTGGGAATCATGATCTTTTCCATGACAACTGCAGAATTTACGGTGGCCGGAATCATGACTTCGCTTTCGAAGGAATTCGACGTATCGATTGCTTCGATCGGTTACCTGATATCCGCATATGCCGCGGGAATGATTGTGGGAGGGCCTTTGTTGACGATTGGCTTATCCAAGCTGTCCAAGAAACAAGCCTTCTTACTCATTGCACTCGACTTCCTCGCCGGGCAGACCCTTGGTGCGTTAGCCAATAGTTATGAGATCATGATGGCCGCTAGGATCATTACCGGTGTTTCCTCCGCAGCCTGCTTTGGCATCTCACTTGGGATTAGTTTTGACTTGGTCAGCCCTCAACACCGCGGGCGGGCTGCTTCGATCGTTCTTGGCGGTTTGATGGTTGCTACCGCTCTTGGTCTGCCGGCAGCGATGCTGTTCGACCAATTCCTCGGATGGCGCTCCAGCTTCTGGGCCATTGTCGTGCTGGTGCTTCTCTCTGGACTATTAGGTTTGAAAGTTATTCCCTCTTCAGCCAAGTCGCAGCCCGTTAGTCTGCGGAGCGAGCTGGCAGCCTTTAAAAAGCTAAACCTTTGGGCTGCGTATGCCAGCAGTCTGCTGATTATCGGTGCGACATTTGCCGCATTCAGTTATTTCTCGCCAATCTTGACCGACCTCTCTGGCTTCGATGCCGCAACGGTTCCTCTTCTATTAGGGATATACGGAGTAGCCACCGTCATAGGGAACATCGTGACCGGCCGGCTTGCCGATCGGTATATGATGCCCATCCTAACGATAGGATTAGCTGTCCTGGCAGCCGCACTGGTTCTGTTTGGCATCTATGTACACAGTCCGTACGTCTCTGTATGTGCCGTTATTGTCATTGGACTATCGGGGGTTACCCTGAACCCAGCAATGACGACCCGCATCACCCGTGTTGCTGGGACCGGTACGCTGGTTACGACCATTCACGGGTCTGTGATCAGTCTTGGCGTAGTCGTCGGCTCCTCGATCGGCGGACTCGCCATCGATGCTGGATACGGTCTACAGTCGCCTTTATGGATCGGTTTTATTCTGGCGATGCTTGGGTTGCTTTCCTTATTCCCTTATTTACGGCAAGGCAAGTTACCGGATATCCCGGTATCGATTCAGAAGGGCAGTTAATGGCTCAGCGATCTCCGGCAGCTGAATACCATGGATCAGGTCATGAGGGCTAGTTCCGTCAGGGAGCTGCACATTCACGTTAGCCCCGGCATCCAAGAGATAGTGGACGGATGTAATCGTGGCTTCCGTATACTTCGCAAACAAAGGTCGTAGAGCCGCCAGAAGGGGCGTATATCCGTTTACTCCGATTTGGTTGGGATCGGCACCTTGATCCAACAGCATCTTTACAAGATCAGGCCGGTTTTTGGCTGCGATTAAAAGCAATGCCGTCGTTCCGTCGTTTCCCTGGATTGTAACATCAGCTCCTGCTTCGACTAGTGGCTTAACCAGATCAATTGAATGATAACTGGCATACATCAGCGCAGTATATCCATTGGTTTTGTCTTGCCAGTTCACATCCACTTTTTTAGTTAACAGATAGGGGAGGAGAAATTCCTGCCACTCCTTAGCATAAGGGACAGACCATTTAAAAAAATCGACGAGCAGGTATTTATCCGCTTCGTCCGGTATTGTAGCTTCTAGGCTTTCAACTTTTAGCTGATCCTGATCCTTAGCCGCCGCATAAAGATTTTTTACTATAGATTTAAGTGCTGGATGTATATCTCTGATTTGTAAGCTAACCGTTGAAAAGTTTGAAAGATCACCCATCATGCGTAGCTCCCATGTATTCTTTCCGCTTTGGTAATCATCGTCAATGGATATAATTCCTAGATTGTTCTGGTGATCATAGAAGGCTAAGTTGGCATTTACATAACGGGGTGAGGCCGCTGTGAGAAAGAGCTCTCCGCTGACTTTCGAGGTTTCATGGTCTGTGACTACGCTCAGATCAGACATATATACGGTAGCGTTTTGGGGGTCATGAATTTGGACTCCTTTGTTTGCAAGAAAGTAATTCTGAGCATTCACAGGAGAGATAAGGGCTTGAAGACGTTCTGAGGAGCTGCCCGTGGCAGATACCGTCAGCATCATACTTATACCTATACCTAGGAACCCGTTTATCATGGGACATCTCCTTTTTTACTTAACTCTAGCTTGCAGCTTTCCATGGGGCGAGCCCTATCTCTAAAGGTAACGCATCGGACATGCGAAATGTTTCAAGGTCATTTTTCTTCTGTTTATATTTATGTTATGATAGTTCGGTACGTTTACTTATAACGAAGGAGGAATACCTGATGAAGAAGCGATCGATCCAACATTTGTCTGCCGGTATCGGGTATTCTACGGCTGTTTTTTTCTAGAATCGAATCGACGGGATAAGTGTGTCCAAAATCGATACTAGTCTAAAAAAACAGTGAACATATAGTATTGGATTCCAATATATATGTTCTCATTATAAGGAGAACTTACAGACAATGAAAACCAATCCTACGACCGTTCAACGATATAATCCGGAACATATCGCCAAGCCTGTTGGAAGCTACAGTCATGTAACCAAAATAAGCAGGAACGCGGAGCTATATGTATTCTCCGGCCAGATTGGCATAGATTCCAATAACGTGATCCCTGACGACTTTAATCAGCAAGTCACAAATACCATGAACAATATCGTTGATCTTCTGTCTTCTCAAAATTTGACTCCCGATCATGTCGTGAAGATCAACATCTGGGCGACAGAAGAAATAAATTGGGATCATTTCTATGGAATATGGAACCAGGTATTCGGGCCTACGCCTCCTTCGATGACGGTTGCTTACATCTCTGGACTGGGGTTGCCTGAATTAAAAATTGAATTAGATGTGTGGGCGGCAGGTTAACGTCCCACAACCATGATTGAGTAGGCAAAACGAGCCCTAGAAGCGTTTCTAGAGGCTCGTTATTTTTTGCTGATGGATCGGCCCATACAAAAACAAATATCGTGCAGAAGAGGTTGAATATGAGTCAGAAGAAGTTTACGGACTACCCATTAAGTGAAGAAATCGTAAGAGCGCTTAGCAGCTTGGGTTATGAGACGCCGACCGAAGTTCAGTCGGAAGTCATTCCCGTTGTGCTGGAGAAGAAGGACCTTGTGGCCAAGTCGCAAACAGGGAGTGGCAAAACAGCCTCCTACGGTATTCCGCTCTGCGAGCTCGTGGATTGGAACGAGAATAAGCCCCAAGCTGTAGTCCTCACACCAACGCGTGAACTTGCGTTACAAGTGACCGAGGACATCACGAATATTGGACGCTTTAAGCGAATCAAGGCGACGGCCCTCTATGGGAAGTCTCCGTTTCATATCCAGAAAGCCGAGTTGAAGCAAAGAACGCATGTGGTTGTAGGTACGCCAGGACGTGTGCTGGACCATATCGAGCGAGGCTCGCTATCGCTAGACCGGATGGCCTATCTCGTTATTGACGAGGCGGATGAAATGCTGAACATGGGCTTTATCGAGCAAGTTCAGTCGATCATTCAGGCGCTGCCGACAGATAGGGTTACGATGTTATTCTCCGCTACTTTTCCGGAGGATGTAGAGGGACTGTCACGTCAGTATATGAATAATCCGGTGGAAATTGAAATCAAAGCGGCGGGTGTAACGACAGCTACGATCGATCATTCTCTGATTCAAGTGGCGGAATCGGACAAGCTCGCATTGCTCCCCAATCTGCTCATTGCTGAGAATCCTGACAGCTGTATCATTTTCTGCCGTACGCAGGAGCAGGTGGATACTGTATTCCGAGCATTGGCTGAGCTCGATTATCCATGCGATCGTATACATGGCGGTATGGAGCAGGAAGATAGGTTCGAGGTCATGAATGCGTTCAGAAGAGGGCAATTCCGCTACTTGATCGCGACAGATGTAGCGGCCAGGGGGATCGATATCACGAATATCACTCATGTCATTAACTTCGATATTCCCTTGGAGAAAGAAAGCTATGTGCACCGCACAGGCCGTACGGGACGCGCAGGCAAGACGGGTAAAGCGATTACGCTAGTCACCCCCAAGGATGGCAGACGATTAGCCGATATTGAAGCCTATATCGGGTTCGCGATTACCCAAGTCAAGGCTCCTTCAGAGGAAACCGTTGATCTTCGAAAAGAAGAGTTCGAACAGAAGCTGCAGGCCAGAACGGTGAAAACCGATAAGCGTGAGCAATTAAACAAACAGATCATGAAGCTGAACTTCAATGGCGGCAAGAAGAAGAAGCTGAGGGCTGTAGATTTTGTCGGTACGATCGCCAAGCTGGAGGGAGTAACAGCCGAGGATATCGGCATCATCACGATTTACGACAATGTGACCGATGTTGAGATTCTGAATGGCAAGGGATCGTACGTGCTGGAGATCATGAAAAATACGACGGTAAAAGGCAAGCTTTTGAAGGTACGTAAGGGGAACAAGTAGAATGGCCTCTCGGCCGTCCTTTGCAGGACGGCCTTTTCATTGGAAGTACATCTTAATAGATGGAAATATCCGTTCCATACAGGTGAAGACGGAGGCGTCTGGCAATGGACAATGAAGAATAATTATCCCAGGATGTACTATATAAAGGAATCCGCTGAGACCGCCGTATCGCTTGGGCCCAAGAGGATGCTACGCGCATCGCATACCCGTTTCCTCGATAATCCTTCAATGTCTCGACCCCGGCCTCGGCAGCCTTATCGCTGCTTCTTGCGCTATAACAGACAGATACGGCCATGTTGTTCTCGGTAATCATAAAGCAAGGTCCTCGAAACTTTAGTTCCGATAATAGAGTGGGAAAACCTGGTTCCAGGCAGTATTGATTGTCTTCCGTGACCAAGGTGGCTTCTGTGTAATCCCTTGTCGGTTCGTGAAATGCAAAAGCCGGACCTATCCATAAGCCTTTCATTTTTTGGTCCTTCTCCAACGCTTGAATAACATTAGCAAGCTGCTCGGTTGAATCACCCTGATCCATGGATTGCAGGATGTCATGGATGAAGCGATTCGGTACATCGCTGCGGAATCTTACCATACGGCCGGCAGCAGTCTGTCCCCAAAAAAGTCGGGGAGCAGGCTGGTGCGTTGACTCATTAATCGTCGTGATCCGTCCAGCTTGATCATGAACATAAAGCACTTCAGCTTGAATTTGCATGAGTTCTAAATGGTTGTACAAAAGCTTACCTCCTCTATGGTTGGACATTCACCCTTTCTCTGTACGAGTTAATGATCATCCAGAATCACTCGCTTTCATCGTAGTCTGTATTTAAGATTCAATACGTTGTGATAGATTATCTTCTCACACATCTGAACAAATTTCGATTATTAATTCGCAGTTCTTATAGGTGTAATTAAAAATAAAGCAGATGAGGGATCATCTTTTGGTTGTATAACAAATGGGCTTACCTTGCCAGTAAATCTTAATCTGACGTACTCACTATCCACACAACGAAGTATATCAACAAGAAACTTTCCATTGAGAGAGATAGCAAACTCCTCGCCGTTCATTTCCTTCAAAGGAACTCCATCCTGAACATCTCCGATTTCCGCTGTCCTGGATAATAAATCTAATTTATGGGAAGTTGCCACTATCCTTACTACACTTTCACTAGCTAATACAGTTGCGCGTTCAATAGCATTCAACAAACAAGCTGTTTCAGTAATTACCTCTGATACATAAGATTTTGGAATTACATTTTGAATAGATGGATAAACTCCCTCGATTAATGCGGATTGTACCTGAATGTTATTGGCTGTAAATCTTATTTGATTACGGCCGACTACAACTTCAGTTGTGTGATCCTCATCGTCCAATATTTTAGCTGCTTCATATAGATTTTTCCCGGGGATAATAGCATTTGTCTCAGCATTGGCTTTATTTTCAATATGTATAGTTCGGGACGCAAGGCGAACTCCATCCGTAGCAATGAACTTGAGTGATTCATTACTATACTCCAAACAAACCCCCGTTAATACGGGTCTAGTCTCGGACGTAGAAGCAGAAGTAGCCACCTGTTTGATGGATGAACTCAATAGAGCGTTATTGATTTTAAGTTTTAATACAGAGGAACCTTCAATGTTACTTAGGGAGGGGAAATCCGCAGGATTCATTCCACATAACCGAATCTGGGAATTTCCAGAAGTGATCGTGAGAATTAAATGATCCTTTGTTTCAAAATAAATAAATCCAGCATTAAACTTTCGAATAATTTCGTAAAAATACCGCGCTGGCACTACGATACCACCAGTTCTTTGAACGGTCATAGAGCTGTTATCCTGAGGAATCCTAGATTGAATCGTCATACTTGCGTTACTTGCCGTACAAACTAATTCATTTGCATAAGCCTGAATATGTATTCCTGTTAGAATGGGTGCTGAATTATTCGCCGATACAGCCTTTAACACGTGATGAAGAGCGTGTAAGAGGGAATCCTTTGTTACATGGACTAGCACAGACCTCACCTATCCCTCAAAGTAAAATTACGAATAATAGGATTCAATAATAGTACGGATAACTTCCGAACGGGATAATTGATGTTCCGCACAATGTTCATCCATCTTTGCCCATATCTCATCCTTTAAGGTTAAGGACACTTTTTTAGTTGCGCCAATATTTTTTCTTCCAGCGCCTTTCCGAAGACCACCTCTTGTTGACATAAAACCTAGCTGACCTTCTTTATTTGAGATGCCTATTTTGATTTTTTCAGTACTCATTTTGAATGCACCCTTATAATTGATTTTAGTTACTTTAATCAATTTTGATATTACCATTTTATCACATCATCAATTGCCTTACAATATTTCGAATTATAGATAGAAAAAAACTGACCGTATAGGTTAGCACCGTAACGGTCAGTATTTATTAGTATTTTGACTTCTTAATTCAACCTTCAACAAACCGCAGAGCGCATACGGTATGATAATCGGCGATATTCCTCGCCAGTTGTTGATCTGGATATCCTCTATGAATGAGCTTTAAACCAGCCGCGATCAATGAAATATGATGATGAAATTTATAAAATAACATTCTGTTTGGGTCGAGTTTATCATTCTTGAGATATCGGTAGAACTCCTCAAAACGAAATTCTAAAAAACTGTGTTCGTGCTCGATATCGAAAAACTCGGCCCCCTCTATATCGATTAGATAGGGTTCTAACGCAGGAGTGACCAACACATGGTTAGGACCTAATTCCCCATGTATAAATCCATAGCGGCTTCTAGGTTTTATGCTAGATTCAAGTTCGAGCAAGGTATCCAGCAGCTTAGTTTGATTTTCTCTGATTCCGTCCATATATTCAGAGGCATAAGATAATTGTATTTTTGCATGTTCCAATTGTAAGAGATGGCATGGCTCCGTGTTATTCCCGCTATGATGTGGTTTCCCGTAGATTGATCTTTCGTTGGCATGCATGCCAGTGATCATTTCCCCCAATTGTTGAAACACGTTATCTTTAACCCGAGAATCGGAATGAGTGAAATAAGCTTCAGCCGTCTGTCCTGCCACATATTCAACGAGAGCATAATCAAAGGAGTAACGAATTCTTTCCTTATTCAAATCATAAAGAGCAGGAGTTCGAATGGAATGTTCAATTAAATATTTGTTATTTAATTCAAATAAATCACTACCGAAGGATTGTGCATGTAGATGATTATTTGTTATTTCTTCTTGAAAATAATTCATGGTCATGTCCCAAACATACAAAACGCAGGAAAATCCATTCGTGCAGTCTATTTTGTAGACTGCCTTTTGTGCACCACCATGCATCTTCGTAATATCAGCAACTAAATAACTTGTACCAAAGACCTTCTCCATATATTCCTGTAGGTGAGCAGGATCGAGGTGACAATAAAATTTCAAGGAACAGCACTCCATTTCTTCTTTTATTGCCGGCAACCCTACTGTATAATAATTCCAACAAAAAATATAGACT
The DNA here is from genome assembly GCF_038070315.1 of Paenibacillus filicis. Classification (NCBI taxonomy): domain Bacteria; kingdom Bacillati; phylum Bacillota; class Bacilli; order Caryophanales; family Paenibacillaceae; genus Paenibacillus; species Paenibacillus filicis. Next base: position 65,916 of record NZ_JBBPCC010000009.1, read on the forward strand.
GTTTCTTTACGTTCTGTTATGATGTTGAATAAGGTCTTGAAAAAAATAGCCATACTAAAAAGCCTCTGGATTCATTCCAGAGGCTTTTTTTGACTATATGATGTTCCGAGGCGCGCTGCTCCTCACATTAGCTTAAACCCGCCCACGACGCTGCGGATTTCCTCCTTGTCTGCAGGGGGGAGGACGACGACGGTGAGCGACCCGCTCGGGATCTCCGTATGTCCAGCGTCACGGATGGAGAGGTAGCCGCTTTCACTAAGACGGAGCAGCTCGGCTTCGGTGCCGCGCAGCACGATTTTCTTCTGTCCGGCGTTCAGCCAAGCCTGGAAGGTCGCATGCGAGGACTTGTCGTTGAGCAGACAGTGCAGCGTCATCGTCGTGGCCGCATGGGCGACCTGGGCGGCGATTTTGCCGGGCGACATGCCGAGCTCGCTATTGACAACATAATACTGGACGATATCTCGAGTTGGTGCGGTCATGGGTAGGGCCTCCTTGATCAGGGACATAGAACCCCCTGCTATGAATAAGATAGGACGATGGGCGGATCAGCCTGTCCTACATGTGCATCTATACATAGGTATGCCAGGTCTGTCCCAAACATTCGGTGGCAGGCCTGCTTTTAGTCTATATCATTATGCTTCTTCTGCAGGTCATACCACTTGGCCGCCCATAGCTTCATTTCCTTAAGAATCTGGTGAAGATCCTCGCCCTTGGGCGTAAGCTTGTACTCCACCGTAACCGGTACGGTCGCGTAGGCTGTCCGTTCGAGGACGCCGTGCTCCTCCAGATGGCGCAAGGTGTCGGACAAGGATTTGGGGCTGATCGACACGAGCTTGCGCTGCAGCTCCCCGAAACGCATTTTCCCGCAGAACAGCTCCTTCAGCACGAGAAAGGCCCATTTGCCGCCGATGACATCGAGCGCTTTCTCGATAGAACATTCGATATGCAGAGGTTCCTGCGGCATATATGGATTGGGAATACCGGCAGCGGCAGCCAGGGATTTCGATTCGGATACGGTCATCGCTCATCTTCCCTTTCAAGAAAAATTAGGATTTAAAACGCCAAAATACATGTACCGTTGAAGCAAGTAACCTTGAGGTAAGTATATCGGTTATTCGTAACGAGAGCAAAAGCTTTGCGGGCTACAAGTGAAAGAAGATCATTAAGACAGCAAAACACCCGGAAGCTTCCGGGTGTTTCTTGGAATCATTAAGCGTGATGCCGATAAGCGGAATGCAGGGTCGGTCCGACGTATTGATTAATCGGGAAGCCGTACTGAATCGCTTTGGTAATAAAGGCTTTGGCGGTGCGCACAGCATCCAGGATGCTTGCGCCCTTGGCCAGCTCGGCTGCGATTGCTGCTGAGTAGGTGCAGCCTGCGCCATGCGTGTAGCCGGTAGCGAGCTTTGCTTCCTCGAACAGCTCGTAGCTGCGTCCGTCATACAGCAGGTCCACGGCCGTCGGATAGTCGAGCTTGGCGCCGCCCTTGATCAGCACGTAACGAACTCCGGCTTCATGAATACGCGCAGCGGCTTCCTTCATGTCGTCCAGTGTCGCGATCGGAGCGGTTCCGGCGAGCTGGGCCGCCTCGAACAGATTCGGCGTGACGATGTCTGTCACCGGCAGCAGCAGCTCGCGCATGGCAATTCCGGTCTCCGGATGCAGCGCCTCGTCATTGCCCTTGCAGATCATGACAGGGTCGACGACGACGTTCGGCAGCTTGCGGCTGCGAATCGTCTCCGCCACCAGCTCGATTAGCTCGACGGAGCCGAGCATGCCGGTCTTGAGCGCTTCGACGCCGATGCCGTCCAGCACCGTATGAAGCTGCTCGGCAATGGTAGCCAGAGGGATCGGGTGGACGCCGTGCGACCAGCCGTTGTCTGGGTCCATGGTCACGATCGTCGTTAGGACGGTCATGCCGTAAACGTCCCGTTCCTGGAACGTCTTCAGGTCTGCTTGGATGCCTGCTCCTCCGCTTGTATCGGAGCCTGCTATGGTCAGTGCTTTATGGATGCTCATCTCTCTGTTTCCTCCACCCCATGTGATCGGTCGGTATTCGACAACTTTCATCATTATAGCATAATATTCGTTTTTCGGAATTGGGAAGGTTTCATGGTAAAATAGAGAGGAGCCGTCTGCGCGATTTCAGCCTAGACGATTACGAGATACAAGGAGCCAACTGCCATGCTGTTTATCGATAACCGCAATATTCACGACCCGTCTCTGAATCTGGCGCTGGAGGAGTACGCGCTGCGCCGTCTGCCTGCCGAGCATGATTACCTGCTGTTCTATGTCAATGAGCCGTCGATCATTATCGGGAAAAATCAGAACACCGCTGAGGAAATCAACCGAGATTATGTGGAGCGTAACGGCATTCATGTCGTTCGCCGCCTGTCCGGTGGAGGTGCGGTGTACCATGACCACGGCAACTTGAATTTCAGCTTTATTACCCGCGATGACGGGGCGTCGTTTCATAATTACCGCAAATTTACCGAACCGGTGATTGCAGCTCTTCATAAGTTAGGCGTAGAGGCAGAACTGACCGGACGCAATGACATTCAGGTCGGCGAGCGCAAGATTTCCGGCAATGCCCAGTTCGCTACCCGCGGACGCATGTTTACCCACGGGACGCTGCTGTTCGACTCGCAGATGGAGAATGTGGCCTCGGCCTTGAATGTGAACCCGGAGAAAATGAAGTCCAAGGGCGTCAAGTCCGTCCGCAGCCGGGTCGCCAATATTAAGGAATTTCTCGCTGAACCAATCAGCATGGAACAGTTCAAGTCGCATCTGCTGGACTCCATTTTTGCTGGAGAAGCGGCAAGCCGATATGAGCTGACAGAGGAGGATTGGACGGCAGTACGAGAGCTGGCGGATACGAGATACCGCACCTGGGAATGGAATTACGGGTTGTCCCCTGCCTTCAATGTCCAGCATACGAAGCGGCTGACGGCCGGAACCTTCGACATCCGGCTGCTAGTGGAAGAGGGCGTGATTCGGGAGGCGACCGTGTTCGGAGATTTCTTCGGCCAGCGCGATGCATCCGAGTTTATGGATCGGCTGCTTGGCATTCGCTTCGAGACGCAGGCGGTAGCGGAAGTGATCCGCCAATCGGATCTTCAGGCTTATTTCGGACCGGTGACGGAAGAAGAGTGGCTGGAGCTGATCATGGGCTAGTCGAGGGGCATAGCTGCGGAAATAAGGTCATTTTGGAAAAATCAGAAAAATGTGTTGACATCTATTCCGATATCCATTTATACTTCCATTTAACCGAGTGGAATTATCGGATTATAAAAACGACTTAGAGAGGGGATAAGATTGCTATGGCAAAGATCGCGGTTATTTCAGGGAGCCCGACGGAAACGTCCCGGCTGAACGGACTGCTGCATGCCGTGCGTGCGCTGGTGGAGGGAGAGGGCTGGGAATACAATGAGATTCAGGTCCGTTTGCTGCCTCCTGAGGATCTGATTTATACCCGGTTCGACAGTTCGTCGATCATCGAAGCCAACCGGATTGTGGCCGAAGCGGATGCCGTAGTCGTCGCGACTCCGATCTACAAGGCTTCCTATACAGGTGTTTTGAAAACATTCCTCGATCTGATCCCGCAGAAAGGGCTTGATCGCAAAATCGTGCTGCCGCTGGCGCTCGGAGGTACGATCGCTCATCTGCTCGCGATCGATTATGCATTGAAGCCTGTGCTGTCCGCACTGGGAGCCCAGCATATCCGGGCAGGAGTTTACGCACAGGATGCCCAGATCACCAGACTGGACGGAGGAGGCTTCGAGCTGTCTGAGGAGCTGCAGGATCGTCTAGAGCTTGCTGTCACGGACTGGATTCGCGAGATCCGCAAGAATGTCAAGGAACAGGAATCACTGATCGCCAATTCTTAAGAAATGCCGTCGACCGGAACGACCGGAGACGCTTCGGCCTGTATGCGAACGGAAGGTTTGCGTGCGGGAGCGAAGCGTCTCTTTTTGTTTATTGCTTAGGATGCAGAGAGGGGGAACGAGGCTGAATATCGAGAATATGGAGGCTTTTGTCTACGTCATTCATTATAACAGCTTTCACAAAGCAGCGGATGCGTTATTCCTGTCCCAGCCGTCGGTATCGGCCCGCATTCAGTCGCTGGAGCGGGAGCTTGGTGCCAAGCTGTTTCAGCGGGAAGGCCGGCACTTCAGTCTGACGGAGAAGGGTAAGCAATTCTTGCCTTATGCCCGTCAAATTCTGCAATCGTACAAGAAGGGCAAGCAGCAGCTTCGCCAGATGAATGCCGTGCCCGACGAGCTTCGTCTGGGCTGCACCGTGTCTGCGTCCACGTATATATTGCCGGAGCTGCTGCCTGCGTTCAGACGCAAGTACCGCGAGGTTCCAGTGAAGCTGGAGACTGCTTCCAGTGAGGCGATCCTAGAGAAGCTGCTGGCTAAGGAGATTGACGTCGGGCTGGTGCGGAGCATCTCCCATCCCGATATCGATGCGGTGCGTCTGTATGAAGATCCGATCCGGCTGTTCGTCTATGCCGGTCATCCGTTCGCGTCGCGCAGCGGAGTGACGGTAGAAGAAGTGGGCCGACAGCCGCTCGTATTCTTCGAGTGCGGCTCACTCGATTGGATGAAAATTCATCGGCTGTTCGAAGCATTGGATCATCCTCCTAGCATCGCGATGCATATCGATAACCTGGAGACGGCCAAGAAGCTGGTGCTGCGTGGAACGGGGATCAGCTTCTTGCCTGAGCTGTGCGCACGCGAGGAGATGCGGGAAGGAAGACTTATTCCGATCGATATTCCGTCGCTGTCCGGGTTGTCATTGGGAACGGAGGTTGTCACACGGAAGGGTGAGGGCACCGGCCTGCGGGACCGTTTCATGGAGCTCTGCCTGGAGCTTGATCTGAAGGCCTATCCGACCGAGATGGCCGCACGTGCGTAGGAAAGATATGGGCTTGAATAGAAGAGTTCTATCGATATATAGAAAATGCTAATTTAACCTTGTGAGCCTACAGACGTGGTGATAGAGTAGTGGCATGATTTAAAACCGACAAAATTTATAGGTAAAATTTGAATTTTGAATAAGTTGAGGAGTGGGGATATGGGGCTGAAGCTGAGCATATTGGATCAAACGGTGATCGGCAAGCAGGAAACGGCCGTTGAGGCATTCCGTCATACGGTGGAGCTGGCCAAGCGGGCCGAGGAGCTTGGCTACCACCGCTTCTGGGTATCGGAGCATCACGATACGCAGGAGGTTGCGGGTTCGTCGCCAGAGGTGCTGATCTCCCATCTGCTAGCCAAAACCGAGCGCATCCGGATCGGTTCCGGCGGGGTGATGCTGCAGCATTACAGCCCCTATAAGGTGGTAGAAAACTTTAATGTGTTGGCCGCCCTGGCTCCGGGCCGCGTCGATCTGGGCATTGGCCGGGCGCCGGGAGGATTGCCCCGTTCGACCCGGGCGCTTCAGCAGACACAGCCGGGGACACCTGCGCGCACGCTGGGGGAAAAGCTCGTCGAGCTGCAGCAGCATCTGACCGGCTCGCTCCCAGAAGAGCATCCGCTGTATAGTGTCCGCGCTACGCCGCAGATTGAAACCCCAGCAGATCTGTTCCTGCTGGGAGCCAGCAGCTCCAGTGCCGAATTGGCGGCCGAGCTCGGTATCCCTTATGTATTCGCCCTGTTTATCAACGGCGACGAGGAGGTTGCCGGACAGGTGCTGCGCACTTACCGCGAGCAATTCCGCCCGAGTGAGGGCGGACTGTCTGCCCCGCATGCGATTTTGGCTGCCTCGGTGGTCGTCGCCGAGACGGATGAGGAGGCGAAGAGACTGGCTTCCGACGTGAAGAGCGTCAAAATTCATCTGGAAAGCGGACGGACGATTACGGTGAAGACACTGGAGCATGCGGAGGAATTCGGCAGACAGACGGATGAGAAGTTCACCATCGAAGTGAAGGAAGCAAAGGTCATTCATGGCTCAAGCGATACGGTACGCGATCAGCTCATCGAGCTGACGGAGCGGTACGGGCTGCAGGAGCTGGTGCTTACAGCCCCGGTCGAGAAATTTGCGGACCGCCGCCGTGGCTTCGAGCTGCTGCAGGAGGCATTCGCCGCACAGAAGGTGTAACGGATCGTTTGTCCCGCCGGAGAAGTCCGGGATCACAGCATATTCAAAAGAAAGATGGGTGGAGTCATTGACACAATCACGGAAGCTTAGGCTTGGCGCTATCATTCATGGAGTAGGCAGCAGCATGTCGACCTGGCGGCATCCCGATATTTTGTCCGATGCCAGCATCAATATCGAGTATTACAAGCAGCAAGCCTTGATCGCGGAGACAGGTAAGTTCGATCTGGTATTCATCGCGGATGGCTTGTTTATCAATGAAAAATCGATTCCTCACTTTCTGAACCGCTTCGAGCCTATCACTATTTTGTCTGCACTGGCAGCCGTGACCTCCCGGATCGGTCTCGTTGGGACCTTATCGACCTCCTACAGCGAGCCGTTTACGGTCTCCAGACAATTCGCTTCGCTGGATCATATCAGCGGAGGCCGGGCCGGATGGAATGTGGTGACTTCGCCGCTTGAGGGCTCGGCGCTGAATTTCAGCAAAAAAGACCATCCTACACATGGCCAGAGGTACCGGATTGCCGAAGAATATCTGGAGGTAGCCAAGGGGCTGTGGGATTCCTGGGAGGACGATGCTTTTGTCCGCGACAAGGAGTCAGGCGTCTTCTTCGACCCAGCCAAGCTGCACAAGCTGAACCACAAGGGCGAGAACTTCGCCGTACAGGGGCCGCTGAATATTGCGCGTTCCCGTCAGGGGCAGCCGGTCGTCTTCCAGGCAGGCTCCTCGGACAGCGGGCGGACGCTGGCTGCTAAGACTGCGGATGCTGTCTTTACCGGTCACGAGACGATCGAGGAGGCTAAGAGCTTCTACCGTGACGTGAAGCAGAGGGCGGCATTGTACGGACGTTCTGCCGACGAGCTGCTGATTTTCCCAGGCATCGATCCGATCGTCGGACGCACCCGGGAGGAAGCGGAACGCAAGTACAAGGAGATTACGGATCTGATCAGCCCGGAGACAGCGCTTAAATATTTAGGCCGCTTTTTCGACCATCATGATTTCTCGGTATACGAGCTGGATGCTCCGTTTCCCGAGCTTGGGGATATCGGATCGAACAGCTTCCGCAGCGGTACGGACAAAATCAAGCAAAAAGCTAAGGAACAGGGACTTACGCTGCGTCAGGTTGCGCTGCAGACAGCTTCACCGCGAAGCGGTTTCCTGGGGTCTGCTGAAGAGGTTGCCGATCAGGTGCAGCGGTGGTTCGAGGAAGAAGCGGCTGACGGCTTCATCATTCATTCCAGTGTTCCACACGCGTTGGATGACTTCGTCGAGCTGGTCGTACCGATCCTGCAGGAACGGGGCATTTATCGTACGGAGTATGAAGCCGATACGCTCCGCGGGAATCTGGGCTTGAGCAAGCCTGTGAACCGGTATACGAAGGCTCGTCAGGAGGCAGAGGCAGCAGAGCAGCATGCCGGACGGGCAGAAGTCGAAGCGGCGGCCTCCGCAGCGCGACAAGGCTAGCAGACCGAGGCAGAAGGCGGGGGGTCAACCGCGCAAGCCGCAGTCCGGAGCATTCCCCACATGCAGGGACAACTTTTAACGTTACACGAAATGGAGAGAAGATTCATGAGAAAAAGGCTCTTGCAAGTATCTGCGCTCGCGGTTGCCCTGTCTGTATTCGTTGCAGGATGCGGAGGGGATGCGAAGCCGCCTGCGGCATCCGGCACCAATGCCCCGCCTGCTGCCGGAACGCCTGTCCAGGGTGGAGAATTCACATTTGCTCTGGCCGGCTCCCCGTCGGGTCTGGACCCGAACGTCGTGCCGGCAGCCGTGGAATATCGCGTGATGCGGGCCATCTACGACAGTCTGGTCGTGCAACTGCCGGATAAGTCGATCAAGCCGTGGCTGGCGACGGAATGGACGGTGTCGCCGGATGGCAAAAGCTATACGTTCAAGCTGCGCAATGATGTGAAGTTCCATGATGGTACGCCGTTCAATGCGGCGGCGGTCAAGTATAACTTCGACCGGATCGTCAACCCGGCGACCAAGTCCAAGTTCGCCATTACCTTGCTGGGGCCTTATGAATCGTCGGAGGTTGTCGATGAGTTTACCGTCAAGGTTAACCTGAAATCGCCGTATGCGGCGTTTCTGAGCAGTCTGGGTCAGGCGTTCCTGGGGATTGTATCGCCGGCCGCTGGGGAGAAGTACAAGGATCAGCTCGTCAAAAATCCGGTCGGGACCGGCGCCTTCAAGTTCGTGAGCTGGACGGAAAATTCAGCGATCACGCTGGAGCGCAATCCGGATTACAAGTGGGGTCCGCTGCTGGCGGATAATAAGGGTCCGGCCTATGTCGATAAGCTGATTTTTAAAATCATTCCAGAGGAGGCAACGCGGATCGGCAGCGTGCAGAGCGCTCAAGTATCGGCCGCCGAGACGGTTCCTCCGCAAAATATCGTCTCTCTGAAGGACGATCCAAACGTCAAGCTGCTGCAGGCGGAGGCTACGGGCATCCCGTATACGCTGATGCTGAATCAGACGCATGAGCCGTGGAACCAACTGAACGCCCGCAAGGCAGTTCAGCAGGCCATCAATATCGATGCCATCGTCAAGACCTTGTATCTCGGCACCTACCAGCGCGCATGGTCGCCGCTGACGCCGGCGATGCTCGGCTACAACGCCTCGTTAGAGAACACGGTTAAGCCGGATACGGCCAAGGCCAATCAATTGCTGGAAGACCTCGGATGGATCAAGGGAGCCGACGGGATCCGGGTGAAGGATGGCAAGAAGCTGACGCTGCACTATATTGATAACTCGCCGAACCGCGAGAAGCGGCATGATATTGCCGCGATGATCCAGCAGCAGCTCAAGCAGGTCGGCATTCAGGTTGATGTGGAGACGTTGGCGGATTCGACCCCGGCCGTTATGGTCAAGGGAACCAATGATATTTACGGCGTCAGCAACGTATCGGGCGACCCGGATATTCTGCGGAGCTTCTTCCATACCAATGCCATTCCGACGCCGGAGAAATGGGGTCATAATCACACCCGCAAGTCTGATCCGCAGCTCGACCAATGGCTGGAGGAAGGCTTGAAGGAGCAAGACCCGGCGAAGCGTGCAGAGGTCTACAAGAAGGTGCAGGCTTACGTGGTGGAGAATGCCTATGGCTTCCCGGTCTATGTATTCCCCTACACGGTAGCTACGACGAAGGCGGTTCAGGGCTTGAAGTTCGACTCGCTCGGCTATCCGCTATTCTATGACGTAAGCTTGAAGAAATAAGACGGAGAAGGAGCGGGTGGGGCATGGCAGGCGTCATAGTCCAACGGTTGTTATCCTCGGCGATGGTGCTTGTCGGCGCCTTGGTCCTCGTATTTTTTATCCTGTATCTGCTGCCCGGCGATCCGGTGCTCCTGATGCTGTCAGGGGCACCAACGACGCCGGAGGCGGTCGAGAATTTGCGTCACCAGCTTGGCTTGGATCAGCCGATCGGCGTTCAGTTTCTGCAGTATATGAAGGATATGCTGCGCGGAGATTTCGGCAAGTCGCTAGTCGGGGATGACCCGGTGCTGCCGAAGATTTTGTCGCAGTTTCCGTCTACGGCTATCCTGACGCTTGCCAGCACGGTCATTGCGGTCGTGATCGGGATCGTGCTTGGCGTGCTGTCGGCGATCCACCGGGGCGGCATCGTGGATGTTGCCGCACGGCTGATCAGTCTGTTCGGCATCTCGATGCCGACTTTCTGGTCCGGCATCCTGCTGATTCTCATCTTCTCGGTACACTTCCGGGTTTTTCCATCCGTAGGGTCGGAGGGCTGGCAGACACTCGTACTGCCTGCAATTGCGCTGGGCACAGTCGGGGCGGGCTATATCGTCAGAATGGTGCGAAACAGCATGCTCGAGGTTATGAGCGAGCAGTTTATCGGGACGCTGCGCTCCAAGGGGTTGCCTGAGCGTACGGTGATGTACCGCCACGCGCTCCGCAATGCGCTCATTCCTGCAATCACGATGATCGGGATTCAGATCGGCGAGCTGATGGCCGGAGCTGTCGTCGTGGAGACCGTATTCTCCAGGCAGGGCATCGGGCGGCTGCTTGCTACAGCCATTCTGTCCAAGGACATCCCGGTTGTGCAGGGAGTCGTGCTGTTCACCGCCATGGCCTATGTCTGCATCAATCTGCTGGTCGATATTTCGTATTCGGCCATTGATCCGAGAGTAAGACGATCGATCTGACGACCGGAGAGGCTGGTTGAACGTTAGAGCTTACGAAGCAGCTTTCCTACGGAAAGCTAAGCGTATGCTTTCGAAGTCGGCTTTCCTACGGAAAGCTAAGCATATGCTTACGAAGCAGCTTTTCTACGAAAAGCTTGGAGGAGGAGACATTTCCGATGAAACAATCGATCGCAGCGGAAAATGCGTGGACGGGGAGACGCCGCTTCGCTTTCTTTCCGCTTAGACTGGGCCTGAGGCGGCTCCCGGTGTCCGACGGATTTTTTTATGCCGCGCTGCTGATTGTGGCATTCATCGTTGTCTGCGCGCTGATTCCGTCGTGGATCGCACCCTACGCGCCGACAGACATGCGTACAGACGAAATTTTACAGCCGCCAGGTGCGAAGCATTGGTTCGGAACCGATTATTTCGGCCGGGACGTGCTGAGTCTGGTCATCCACGGCAGCCGCGACTCGCTGCTGATCGCGCTGGCTTCCGTCCTGATCGGCGGGCTGTCTGGCGGACTGGTGGGCAGCTTATCCGCCTATATCGGAGGTGTCGTGGATAAGGCCGTGATGCGGGTCGTCGACGTGCTGATGACGATTCCAAGCCTCCTGCTGGCGCTGGCGATTGCAGCGGCCTTGGGACCGAGTTTGTTTAATATCGTGCTCTCCGTCAGCATAGCCGCTGTCCCGCGCTACGCGCGCGTGATGCGTGGACAGGTGCTCGCAGTCAAGGGGCGACCGTTCGTTACGGCGGCTCATTCGATCGGTTCGTCCCACGCCCGTATATTTGTCCGGCATGTGCTGCCCAATTCCCTGTCCCCGCTGCTCGTCATGGCTACGATTGGCATCGCGTCGTCGATTCTCGTCGCGAGCTCCCTAAGCTTTCTGGGACTTGGCGTGCTGAGGGAAATACCGGACTGGGGCACGCTGCTGTCGCAGGGGCGCGGATATATTACAGTAGCCTGGTGGATCGCAACGTTCCCGGGGCTCGCCATTACCACGCTGGTACTGACGATCAATCTGATCGGGGATCAGCTCAGGGATATTCTGGACCCTAAGCGCAGCCGGTAGGTGGGAACGAGACGATGCGAGCCGCCCGTGTCCGGGCGAGACAGAAGAGGAAGCCGAACAACAACCGGAGGTGCAAGGCATGGCTAAGCCGCTGCTCGACATCGAGCATTTGACCGTCGATTTTATAACCGAGAGAGGAAAGCTGACCGCCATATCCGATCTATCGCTGCACATCAACCCGGGTGAGACGGTCTGTCTGGTCGGTGAGTCGGGGAGCGGTAAAACCATTACGTCCAAAGCCGTGATGCGTCTGATCGATTACGAGAACGGCGTTATTTCCGGAGGCACGATCCGGCTCGGTGACGACGAGCTTACGTCTTTGCCCCAGGAGCGAATGCGCAGGCTGCGGGGCAAGAAGCTGTCGATGGTGTTCCAGGAGCCGATGGCCGCCTTCGACCCGGTATTCACCATAGGCAGCCAGATCGTCGACGTCATCGTCCGCCATACGCGACAAGGGAAGTCCCAAGCCTCCAGCCATGCGATCGGCTTGCTGAGACGGGTAGGGATCCCGGAGCCTGAGCTGCGGATGAAGCAGTATCCCGGCGAATTGTCGGGAGGCATGCTGCAGCGGGCGATGATCGCGATGGCGCTGGCCTGCGGGCCGGAGCTGCTGATCGCCGACGAGCCGACGACAGCGCTCGATGTGACGATACAGGCGCAGATTCTCCAGCTGCTGCAGGAGCTGAAAGCCGAGTATAACATGTCGATCCTGCTGATCACGCATGATCTGGGCGTAGCCTCCGAGATTGCGGACCGCATTGTAGTCATGTACGCAGGCAAGATCGTCGAGCAGGCCCCGGCCCGGGAGCTGTTCGAGCGGCCGCTGCATCCGTACACACAAGGGCTGCTCCAGTCCGTGACGACGCTGGACACCTGCCGGGGGTCCAAGCTGCATGCGATTGAGGGTGCAATCCCGAGCTTGTCGGCGCTGCCGTCAGGCTGCCGCTTTCATCCCCGGTGCCCCTATGCCACCGAGGTCTGCGCCAGCACGGTGCCTCCTTTGGAGGAAAAGGAGGGCAGGGAGGTGGCCTGCTGGCACATCGGGGCCGGTGAGGCTGGATATGGGGCAGCCGCCAGGGAAGAGGCGGCGGAAGTGCTTCTCCTTGGGTCAGCATCTGCGGGTGAGGAACAGGCAGAGCACCACGCAGCAGCTTCTGAAGCCGCCTCTGGCAGTACGGGAGCAGGGAATACCGCCCCCGTGCCGGCTTACGCCGAAGTGGAGGAGCGCTTGTTCCTTCACGCTCTAGCTGATCCTTCACTGCGCCCGCCTGTTGCCGGGGAACCAGCGTCCCAGTCCGGTTCTTCCCATGGAGTCGAGGGGCATGAAGCGCGCCTGCCATTGTTCGAGGTCAAGGGTTTAAGCAAGATGTACGCGCTCAAGGGAGGACTGCTGCAGCGGTCACGCAAGGCAATCCGGGCCGTGGACGATGTTTCTTTCTCCATCGAGCAGGGAGAGACATTCGGGCTGGTTGGCGAATCGGGGAGTGGCAAGTCTACGCTCGGACGAATGCTGCTGCAGCTCGAGCCGGCTACGGGAGGACAGGTGCTGTTCCAGGGACAGGAGCTGTCCGTCAGGAAGAGCAAGACGCTGCGGGACGCGAGGCGGGATATGCAGGTTATTTTCCAGGACCCGTACGGCTCGCTCAATCCACGGTGGAAAATCGGCGATATTATCGGCGAGCCGCTGCTGGTACATGAGGGGCTGACCGGCAGGGCGAAGCGCTTGCGCGTGGAGGAGCTGCTGACGGACGTGGGGCTGTCGCCTTCGCTCTATGACCGCTACCCTCATGAATTTTCGGGCGGGCAGCGCCAGCGGATCGGGATTGCCCGGGCGATCGCGCTGCGGCCCAAGTTTATATTGGCCGATGAGGCGGTCTCAGCGCTCGACGTGTCTGTACAGGCACAGATCGTCAATCTGCTGCAGGACCTGCAGCAGCGGCTCGGCCTTACGTATTTGTTCATTGGCCACGGTCTCCATGTCGTGCGTCACATCTCCGACCGGATTGGCGTCATGTACCTCGGCAAGCTGGTAGAAATTGCACCCAGCGAGGAGCTGTTCCTTCGACCGGCCCATCCGTATACCCAGGCGCTGATCGCTTCGATCCCGCAGCCTGGTCCGGGCCGGGTTCGCGAGCGGATCTCGCTGCAGGGAGAGATTCCGTCTCCCGCCAATCCGCCGTCGGGCTGCCGGTTCCATCCCCGCTGCCCGGCGGCTACGTCCAAGTGCCGGGAGCAGCAGCCCGACTGGCAACAAATCGGCAGCGGCCACTGGGCCGCGTGCCACTATCCTAGATAAGCAGGAGGCATCGCCTGACATGATCAAGCTGACCAATATTCGCAAATCATTCGGCAAGCAGGAGGTGCTGCGAGGCATTAACCTGACCGTAGACAAGGGAGATGTCGTCGCTATCCTTGGGCCGAGCGGATCGGGCAAAACGACGCTGCTGCGATGCGTTAATTTTCTGGAGAAGCCGGGAGAAGGACAAGTGACGATCGGTGATTTCGCCGTGGATTGCAAGCATCCGGGTAAACGGGATATTCTCAAGCTGCGCCGCAAGACGGCGATGGTGTTCCAGCATTATAATCTGTTCCGTCATAAAACGGTGCTGGAGAACGTGATGGAAGGTTTGATCATCGCGCAGAAGGTACCGAAGGACGAAGCCAGAGCGAGAAGCCTGGCCGTACTCGACAAGGTAGGGCTGTCGGAGAAGATTGACGCTTATCCGAGCCAGTTGTCCGGTGGACAGCAGCAGCGGGTCGGCATCGCCCGGGCGCTCGCGCTCAATCCCGAGGTGATCTTGTTTGATGAACCCACTTCGGCGCTCGACCCGGAACTGGTCGGTGAGGTATTGGCCGTCATTCGCAGCATCGCACGCGAAGGGGTCACCATGATTATCGTGACGCATGAGATGACTTTTGCCCGCGAGGTGGCGAGCCAGGTCGTTTTCATGGACGGAGGCGTTATCGTGGAGCAGGGAGAGCCGGAAGAGCTGTTCACCCGTCCGAAGGAGGAGCGCACCCGGCAATTTCTGAAGCGCATTACACCTGACTGGAGCTATGTGATCTAAATCGAAGAATCAGGCAGTGCCAAGGGGCTGCACATATGAATAGGAGGAGGCTACACAATGAGCCAGGAGCAACAAACGATTGATTTGCAGCAATATGAGGGAACACTGCAGTTATTGAAGCACGCTGTAGAAGGTTTGGACGGGGAACAGCTGAAGCGCAAGCCGGCTCCCGACAAATGGAGCGTCACGGAGGTTTTGTCCCATTTGACAGATCATAATATTGTGACGACCTTCCGCATCCGCCAAATCATCTCGGAGGAGGAGCCCAAGCTCCCTCCGTTCGATCAAGACCCCTGGGTAAGCCGCACGCGGGCCAACGAGAGCGATATTGCCGACATCTTCGCTGTGTATCAGGCCTTGCTGACCTATAATGCGCTGCTGCTACGCCGGATTGCCGCAGACGATTTTAACCGTACCGGCATCAATGTTAGAGGAAAATCAGTGTCGCTTGCCGAACTTCTTAAAGCATACGTCGATCACGTCCATGTTCATCTGGGGCAAATCGACCGCATCAAACAAGCTGTCATCTAAAGGAGATCAACCGCATGACATCTGAAATGTTCCTGGAAGAAGCGGGAGAGCTTAGGGAACGGCTGATTGGCTTCCGCCGTGAGCTGCACCGCTTTCCCGAGCTGTCCATGCAGGAGATCGAGACGACGCGCAAGATCCGTGAGGCGCTGACGGCTGAGGGTATTACGCTGCTGCCACTCTCGCTGAAGGTTGGTGTGCTGGCTGAGATCGAGGGAGACGAACCGGGACCGACGATTGCGCTGCGGGCGGATATCGACGCATTGCCGATCACGGAGGAAACGGGCCTGCCGTTCGCTTCCGAGGTTCCGGGCAAGATGCATGCCTGCGGGCATGACTTCCATACCTCGGCAATTCTTGGAGCGGCTCTGCTGCTGCACCGCAATAGACGGAGACTTCGGGGCAAGGTACGCCTGCTGTTCCAGCCGGGCGAGGAGAAGGGAATCGGGGCCAAGGCTCTGCTGGATGCAGGGGCGCTGGATGGCGTGCAGGCTATCTTCGGGATGCACAACAAGCCTGACCTTCCGGTAGGTACCGTTGGTCTGAAGACGGGGGCGCTGATGGCCAGCGTCGACGGCTTCAAGATCACGGTGACCGGCAAAGGCGGGCATGCCGCCATCCCTGATGCCGCGATCGATCCGATTGTCGCCGCCAGCGCTATTGTCGGCGGGCTGCAGACGGCCGTCAGCCGCAGCATCAGCCCATTCGACTCCGCGGTGCTCAGCGTCTGCAGCTTCCACGCAGGCACGAGCTGGAATGTCATCCCCGATGAGGCGGTGCTGGACGGCACGGTCCGGACCTTCCGCCCTGAAGTGCGGGCACGCATTCCCGAGCTGCTGGAGCGGATCGCATCCGGCATCGCCGCCGGGTATGGCGCCGAGATCAAGCTGAGCTGGTTTGCAGGCATTCCAAGTGTCAGCAATGCAGCTTCGGCGGTCGCCATTGCGCATGAGGCTGCCGAGTTGGTCGGCTTGACGGTGACGGAAGCCATCCCTTCAGCCGGAGGGGAAGATTTTGCCCATTACCAGGAGCGGGTGCCGGGCTGTTTCGTCTGGGTAGGCACCAGCGGCACGGAGGAGTGGCATCATCCGAAGTTCACGCTGAACGAGGATGCCTTGGCCCCGGCTGCGGCGTTGTTCGCGCAGACCGCAGTTCTGGCTCTGGAGCAGAGCTGGGAAGTTGCCGCTGCCGTACGCTGAAGCACGAAAAGGCTGCCGTCTTGCAGGGGAACCTGCTGGCCGGCAGCCTTCTTGGATTGTTTGCTCCGCCCGAGGCGGCCATCGCTCAAGTATTCGTCCCTGCTCCTGCGTAGTGCAAGCCAGAGAAAGCGGCAGGTGGATGCCTAGCGAACGTACCACTCGCCGGACATCCAGTCGTTGGCCTTCCAGCGCAGTACATCGGGGGTTGCCAGATGGGCGATCTCCTTGAGAAATTCGAGCTGCTCCAGCTCGCTCATCGGCGTGAAGCGCTCGGCGACCGCTAAGTTATTCTCCAGCTGTTCCATCGTTTCCATCCCGATGATCGCCGTGGCGATCGGCAGGGACAGCGTGTAGCGGAGCGCCTGCTCGTACCAGGGGGCCAGCTTGCCCAGCGCAATGACCTTCATCCCGATGACGGCTACACCTCTGCGTGTGGCCTCCGGGAGGAATTCATGTGCAAAGCTGTAGATCCAATGATCGGCCGCAGAGAGCGCCACCAGAGCGCTGTCGAACGGGAAGCGCCGGATCGCCTCGACGAGCACCTGCGGGTTAGTATGACCGCTGACGCTGATCGCCCTGATCACTCCCTGTTCCTTGGCCTCGACAAGCGCTTCAAGGGCGCCGCCGGGCGCGAGGCAGCGGTCCAGATCGTCCATATGGACGAGATTGTGAAGCCTCCACTCCTCGATGTGATCCGTGCGCAGCCGCTTCAAGGTGGATTCCAGTAGACGCCAGGAGCCGTCGCGGGTGCGGTCGTGAGTTTTGGACGCGATCCAGGCCTGATCGCGCTTGCCCTCCAGAGCGAGACCGAGCCGTTCTTCTGCTTGGCCGTCCGAATAGCTCGGCGCCGTATCGAAATACGTGATGCCTGCCTCTAGTGCACGGTGGACGATACGGACCGCCTCGGCTTCTGAGCAGCCGTGTTCGTCTACCATACGCTGGGAGCCGAAGCTGAGCAGCGGGAAGCTGGCACCGGTCTGGCCGAATGCTCTCATTTCCATAGCTATCCACTCCTTATAGTCAGAAATTGTATGTTGCCAGTATAGCATAAAACTTGTATGCGAAGGAAAGCGGGGAAATCCGATGCGCACCACCTACGACGTTATCATAGCTGGCGCCGGCTCTATGGGCATGAGCGCTGGTTATTACTTAGCTCAAAGAAACCTCCATGTGCTGCTGATCGACCGGTTCGATCCCCCACATACGAGCGGCAGCCACAATGGAGATACAAGGCTGATCCGTCATGCCTACCCAGGCAGTCTTACCTATACGGAAATGGCTCTCCGCTCCGATCAGCTCTGGACAGAGCTTGAGGAGGCGAGCGGCGAGACGCTGCTTGTCCGCTCCGGCGTGCTCAATCTGGGGTCGGAAGAGCTGTCCATGATCGGGGAGAAAAAGAAACGCGCCCAGCAATTCGGACTCGATGTCGAGCTGGTATCGGCTGCAGATATCTCGGTCCGATGGCCGGGCATTGCACTGCCTGCCGGTTATGCGGGGGTGTACGAGCGCAACGCAGGCTATCTGTTTAGCGAAGCGTGCGTCCGCGCCTACCGGCAGCAGGCGTTGGCCTTGGGGGCGGAGCTGCTGCCGAATACGGCAGTTACCGGCATTCAGGCGGGTACGGATGGCAGCGTGAGCGTGCAGACCAGCTCCGGAACATTTTCGGCGAAGAAGGCCGTCGTTAGCCTAGGCGCCTGGTTCGGCGGGCTGGAGGGCTTGCCTCCGCTGCCTATCCGTCCTGTACGCAAGGCGGTCGGCTGGTTCGAAGCGCCGGAGGCGCTGTACGATGTCGCGCATTTCCCGGGCTTTACCATTACGGATACGTCGGGGGCGGGCTTTTACGGCTTCCCGAGCGTGGACGGCTCAGGCGTTAAGATTGGGCGTCATGACCGAGGTCAGGATTGGGCGCCGGGACAGCCCTTCGAGCCGTTCGGGCATTATCCCGAGGACGAGGCGGAGCTGCGTGCGGGCCTGGAAGCCTTATTCCCGCAGGCGGCCGGAAGGCTGCTGCGGGGGGCGGTATGCAAGTATGAGTTCACTCCCGACGAGGACTTCATCATCGATCTGCATCCGCAGAACCGCAACATTGTCATAGCCGGAGGCTTCTCCGGACATGGCTTTAAATTCGCCAGTGCAGTAGGTGAGATTGCTGCCGATCTGCTGACAGAAGGCCGGTCGCGATTCGATCTGTCGCCGTTCTCGTTGGGGCGGTTCGGTTCTTTGTAACGAAATGAACCTTGGACGGCAAATAGTCCGCCCTCTGAAGGCTAAGACGGGAAAGCTGTATATATGGCTGTCTCTGGAGTAAGAGTACCGGAGCATCGGTACATAAATAGAACAAGAAACAGCCGGACTTGTGTCCGGCTGTTTCTGCGTAAAGAGAGTATCGGGAGAGACATGTTCCTGCAGGGAGTAATATTTGTTTCCTCCTTGAGGTTCAAACGAAGGCAAAAAAAGAATTGACAATTCATGCCTTCGATGAGAAAATGAACGCGCGTACATTATATCTTTTTCTAATGAAATCAGTAGACTTGATTAGCGAATATTTCACGGGAGGAAGGGTCCTATGAATGACAAACGCATATCCGTAGGGATGGTCGGCTACAAGTTTATGGGCAAGGCGCATAGTCATGCGTACCGCGATTTGCCGATGTTTTTTCCACAGGCGGTTCAGCCCCGCATGGCCGCGATTTGCGGACGGAACGAGGAGAGCGTGGCACGTGCGGCCAGGCAGTTTGGCTGGGAGAGCTACATGACGGATTGGAGGCAGCTGCTGGAGCGGGACGATATCGACCTTATCGACATCAACGCCCCGAGCGATGCGCATAAAGAGATTGCGCTGGCTGCCGCCAAGGCGGGCAAGCATTTGTTCTGCGAGAAGCCGCTAGCGCTTACATTGGCGGATAGCCGGGAGATGCTGCAGGCTGCGGAGGAAGCGGGCGTTAAGCATATGATCGGCTTCAATTACCGCTTCGCTCCGGCGGTCCAGCTGGCCAAGAAGCTGGTGGAGGACGGCAGACTCGGACGTATTTACCATTTCCGGGCCTGGTTTCTGCAGGATTGGATCGTGGACCCTGATTTCCCGCTGGTCTGGCGCTTGCAGAAGGAGGTTGCCGGATCCGGCTCGCACGGGGATCTCGGTGCACATCTGATCGACCTGGCTCACTTCCTGGTCGGTGACATGTCCGAGGTCATCGGGATGAGTGAGACGTTCGTCAAGGAGCGGCCGCTGCCCGAATCGATGGAAGGCCTGAGCGCCAAAGGCAGCAAGGATGCACCGCGCGGAGAAGTCACCGTCGACGACGCGACGTTATTCCTGACAAGATTTGCTTCAGGCGCGCTGGGCAGCTTCGAGGCCACACGCTTCGCTCCCGGGCACCGCTGCACGAATGCTTTCGAGATCAACGGCAGCAAGGGCAGTGTGAAATTCGATTTCGAGCGAATGAACGAACTGCAGGTGTATTTCACGGATGATGCGGACGATGTCCAGGGCTTCCGGCGGGTGCTGGCGACCGACCCGGCTCATGCCTACAGTGAGGCGTGGTGGCCGCCCGGACATACGATCGGCTATGAGCACACCTTCATTCACGAGATGGTGGAGCTGATGAATGCGCTGGAGGAAGACCGGCAGCCCGTGCCGAATTTTACCGATGGGGTCAAATGCCAGCAGGTGCTTGAAGCGGTAGAACGATCGATTGAGGAGCGCCGTTGGGTGCGAGTGGAAGAGTTATAGCAGGTGAAATAGGTGTAGCCGGAGATCCGGTGAAAGCAGGAATGAGTAGGCATCTGTGTCGGCGCAGGTGCCCGGAATACGGTTTTATAAGGGCAGGTATCTCATAGGAACGGGAGGAAGCTGAGATGAAGAAAGCGCTGATCGTATGGGGCGGCTGGGACGGCCACGAGCCTGAGCTTGTAGCGGGGCTGCTGGGCGGCTTGCTGAAGGAAGAGGGCTTCGAGGTAGAAATAGCGAATACCCTGGAGGCATTCGCAGATGCGGAGAAGCTGCGTTCACTTGATCTGATCGTGCCGGTCTGGACGATGGGGGAAATCTCGCGTGAACAGGTGCGTCACGTGTCCGAGGCTGTGCAGGCGGGCGTTGGTCTAGCCGGCTGTCATGGGGGGATGTGCGATGCTTTCCGCACGGACACGGATTGGCAGTTTATGACAGGCGGGAACTGGGTGGCTCATCCGGGCAATGACGGATTGGATTACGAGGTGGAGGTTAGGGAGGACGCGGATTCGCTGCTTCAGGGTATCGGCAACTTCCGGATATCCAGCGAGCAGTATTACTTGCACGTCGATCCGGCGGTGGATGTGCTGGCGACAACCCGATTTCCGCTGGCACCGGGCCCTCACAGCCTGAATAAGCCGGTCGACATGCCGGTCGTTTGGACCAAGCGCTGGGGTGTCGGACGCGTGTATTATTGCTCGCTCGGCCATCATGCCGATGTGCTGGAGATTCCGCAGGTCAAGGAAATCATGCGCCGGGGCTTGCTGTGGGCGGCAGAGGGCAAGAAGCTCGCCGAAGGGCAGGACCAAGAAGCTGCTTTCAAGGGCGCGTATACGGGTATGAGCGATAGCATCATTTAATGATCGGGAGGAGAGTCTGAACATGAGCAAGAGGAAAATTAAAGTCGGTATTATCGGCTGCGGCAACATCAGCGGTATTTATCTGAAGAACGGCAGTCTCTATGAGAGCTATGAGGTGACAGCCTGCGCGGATATCGATCTTCCCCGGGCGGAAGCCAAAGCTCTGGAGCACGGCATCCGGGCGCTGACCGTAGACGGGCTGCTGGCTGACCCGGACATCGAGATTGTCATCAATCTGACCATCCCGGCTGTGCACGCAACCGTCTGCCTGCAGGTGCTGGAAGCGGGCAAGCATGTGTACGTGGAGAAGCCGCTCGCCGTCACCCGGGAGGACGGGCGCCGCATCCTGGAGCTTGCAGAGAGCAAGGGGCTGCGCGTTGGCTGCGCACCGGATACCTTCCTCGGGGGAGGCATTCAAACCTGCCGGCAGCTGATCGATGAAGGTGCGATCGGGGTGCCGGTCGCTGCGACGGGCTTTATGATGTCCAGAGGTGTCGAGCACTGGCATCCTGACCCGCAGTTTTACTATGAGCTGGGCGGCGGGCCTATGTTCGACATGGGGCCGTATTACTTGACGGCGCTTGTTGCGCTGCTGGGGCCGATCCGCCGGGTGACTGGTTCGGCACGCATTTCCTTCCCTCAGCGTACGGTGAGCAGCCAGCCGAAGGCAGGCACGGTGATCGACGTGAAGACGCCGACCCATGTGGCCGGTGTGCTGGATTTTGCAGGCGGCGCGATTGCAACGCTTGTCACCAGCTTCGATATTATGGGCGGCACGAACTTGCCGAATCTTGAAATTTACGGTAGCGCAGGCTCGTTGCGCGTGCCAGACCCGAATAATTTCGGTGGCAAGGTCTACCTGCGTCCGTTCGCTTCCAACGAGTGGACGGAGGTGCCGCTCACTCACGGCTATGCGGAGAACAGCCGGGGAATCGGCGTGGCTGATATGGCCGCCGCTATCCTCGAAGGCAGACCGCACCGGGCGAGCGGCGCACTGGCTTACCATGTGCTGGATGCGATGCATGGTTTCCACGACGCTTCCGCCGAGGGGCGGCACGTCGAGCTGCAGAGCGAATGCACCGTGCCGGAGCCGCTGTCGGCCACAACGAAGCTGTAGCTGTCGGCCGAGGCCTCGTAACTGCAGTAGCGCAACAGCCTTGGCAAAGACAAGCAGGATGGCACTCTTCCGAAACGCATTGCGTTCCGGGAGGGGCCATCCTGTTCGTTCATCGTTCATGCAAACCGTATTACTCCCAGGTCGCTTTCATCGTGGAGAAAAAGCGCTGGATCGCCATGGAGGCGGCGCCCAGTGCGGCCGATGAATGGCCGAGCTGCGAGTAGGCGACCGAAGCTCGGCTGCGGTGGAAGGCCAGGCTGCGCGAATCCAGCGTCTCGTAGACCGCTTCTCCAATCCACGCGGAGGCCAGAGACATCCGATTGCCGATAACAATCAGCTCGGGATTGAATACATTCACGAGATTGGCGATACCGGTGCCGAGCCAGCGGCCTGTATCGGCGAACAGACGCCTGGCCTCCGGATCACCCTGACGGGCGAGGCTCAGCAGCGTATCCAGATTGGGTGCCGCTGCATCTGCATCTGCCGCATCGTCGTAGGCGGCGCGGGCATTGACCAGCAGCGCCTTCTCCGAGGCAAAGGTTTCCCAGCAGCCGCGGTTTCCGCAGCCGCATAGCGGACCGTCCTGTGCGAGCGCCATATGCCCAACCTCGCCGGAGAAGCCGGAAAAGCCCCGGTACAACGTATCGTTCAGAATAATCCCGGCGCCGATCCCCATTCCCACACTGATATAAAGCAGATTGGACACATCCCGTCCAGCTCCGAATTCCTTCTCACCGAGCGCCCCAGCATTCGCTTCGTTGTCAATGACGACATCCACGCCAAATTCCTCAGCCAGGATCGACTGCAGCGGCACGTCCGTCCAACCGAGATTCGGTGCGGACAGTACGCTGCCCTGGTCATCGACGAGACCGGGCACACCGATGCCGATGCCGATAACGCCGTAGGGAGACGCAGGTACATGGGGCATCAACCCACGGATCGTCTTCTTCAGCTTGTCCGTGAGCGCCCCAGCCTCCAGCTCGGCGATATCGATTCGTTTCTTCTTCACGACGGCTCCGCTCAGGTCCGTAATCATGGCTAGCATATAATTGACGCCCAGATCGACGCCGATGGCGAAGCCGGCACGCTCATTGAACAACAGCATCACGGGCTTGCGTCCGCCGCTCGACTCCCCAAGCCCTGTCTCCGAGGCGAAGCTGCTCTCGATCAGCTCGTTCACCAGCGCTGAGACGGTAGCCTTATTCAGTCCGGTCCGGGCCGAAATATCCGCGCGGGAGATTGGAAATTGCCGCCGGATCGTATCGAGGACGAGGTACTTATTAATTTTCTTAATCAGTTGATGATCACCGGTTATTTTCATGCGGGCTCCTTGTTCGCTTACGTCTTCTTCATGTAGCTTTACCTTCATCATAACATGTTTGAGGAGAAAGAACAGCACAACTTTCTTTGTTTACTAGACAAACAAAGTAACCCGTGTTACCATACAAGTAAGCGGTACCATCAATGGTGCCATCATACCCATTATTAAAATGGAATATACGTGTCGGGAGGAATCTGCATGAGTTATTTTCAATCCGTGCCAGCTATTGCCTATGAAGGAAGAGAGTCGAAAAATCCGTTTGCGTATAAGCACTATAACAAATCCGAGGTGGTGCTCGGCAAAACCCAGGAGGAGCATCTGCGTCTTGCAGTTGCTTACTGGCATACGCTGACGGCCGGAGGCAGCGATCCGTTCGGGACAGACACGGCCATTCGTCCGTGGAGCTCGTACAGCGGGCTGGATCTGGCGAAGGTGCGCGTCGAGGCGGCTTTTGAATTTCTGGAGAAGCTCGGAGTGCCGTACTTCTGCTTCCACGATCGGGACATCGCGCCGGAAGGCGATACGCTCAAGGAGACCAATGAGAATCTCGATGTGATCATCGGCCTAATGAAGGATCGGATGCAATCGAGCGGCGTCAAGCTGCTGTGGAATACGGCCAATATGTTCTCAAATCCGCGTTTTGTGCACGGAGCGGCGACAACATCTAATGCCGAGGTGTACGCGTATGCGGCCGCTCAGGTGAAAAAGGGTCTGGAAACCGCTGTGGAGCTCGGCGCCGAAAACTACGTATTCTGGGGCGGCCGCGAAGGCTATGAGTCGCTGCTGAATACGAATCTCGGGCTGGAGCTGGATAACCTGGCTCGCTTCTACCACATGGCGGTGGATTATGCCCGCGAGATTGGCTTTACAGGACAATTTCTGATCGAGCCGAAGCCGAAGGAGCCGACCAAGCATCAGTATGACTTCGATGCGGCGACCTCGATCGCTTTCCTGCAGAAATACGGGCTGGAGAAGCACTTCAAGCTGAATCTCGAAGCGAACCATGCGACGCTGGCTGGCCATACATTCGAGCATGAGCTGCGTGTCGCGAGGACCAATGGGATGCTCGGTTCCATCGATGCCAACCAGGGAGATCTGCTGCTGGGCTGGGATACGGACGAATTCCCGACTGACCTGTATGCCGTAACGCTCGCGATGTATGAGATTTTGCAGAACGGAGGCCTTGGATCTGGCGGAGTCAACTTCGATGCCAAGGTGAGACGCTCGTCGTTCGAGCCGGAGGATTTGTTCCACGCCCATATCGCAGGGATCGATACGTTCGCGCGGGGCTTGAAGGCAGCAGCGAAGCTGACCCAAGACGGGTTCTTCGAGCAGCTCGTGAAGGACCGCTACAGCACGTTCGAAAGCGGTATCGGCCTGGAGATCGTCTCAGGAACAACCGACTTCCGCAAGCTGGAGCAGTATGCACTGGCTCAAGATGGCGTCATCCGTAACAAGTCCAGCCAGCTGGAGCGTATCAAGTCTCAGCTGAATGATTACATCTTTTCGGTATAAACAACCAGGGGAGGCCAGGCATCATGAGTTATGTGATTGGCATTGATCTGGGGACGGGATCGGTGAAGGCTCTTCTTGTGAACAAACAGGGTGAGCTGTGCGGGGAAGCTTCCCGCTCCTATCCGCTGCTGCAGCCGCAGGCAGGCTATAGCGAGCAGGACCCGGAGCAGTGGGTCGAGCAGACGATTGAGGCGCTGCGTGCGCTGCTGGAGCAGTCCGGCGTGAACCCGGATGAGGTGGAGGGCATCAGCTTCTCCGGGCAAATGCATGGACTCGTGCTGCTCGATGCCAACGGGGACGTGCTGCGCCCGGCCATTCTGTGGAACGATACCCGTACGACAGCGCAATGCCGAAGGATCGAGGCGGTGCTGGGGGACCGTCTGCTGGATGTGACCAAGAATGCTGCGCTCGAAGGGTTCACACTGCCCAAGCTGCTGTGGGTACAGGAGCATGAGCCAGAGCTGCTGGACCGGGCGGCGGTCTTCCTGCTGCCGAAGGATTATCTCCGCTACCGGATCACCGGCAGCCTGCATATGGAGCTAAGTGATGCGGCAGGGACGCTATTGCTGAATGTCACTGGTGGAAGCTGGAGCGAAGAGATCTGCGACGCCTTCGGTCTCGACCGTAAGCTGTGTCCGTCCCTGGTCGGCTCGCTGGAGCAGACAGGAACGGTGCAGGGGGACTTCGGCAGACGCTGCGGACTAACGGAGACCACCCGCGTATTCGCAGGAGGGGCCGATAATGCCTGCGGAGCCGTGGGAGCCGGGATCGTGGCGCCGGGTGCAGCTTTGTGCAGCATTGGAACCTCAGGCGTATTGCTCTCCTATGAGGAGGAGAACCGTGACTTTGGCGGCAAGCTGCATTTCTTCAATCACGCGCAGCCGGATAGCTATTACGCGATGGGCGTCACGCTGGCGGCTGGCTATAGCCTGGATTGGCTGAAGAAAACCGTAGCTCCGGACGAAAGCTTCGAGTCCTTGCTTTCAGCTGCAGGCGAGGTGCCTGCCGGTGCGGGAGGGCTGCTGTTCACGCCTTATCTCGTCGGCGAGCGGACTCCCCATGCGGATTCGGCGATCCGGGGGAGCTTCATCGGATTGGATGGCGCGCATCGGCGCGAGCATCTGACCCGGGCGGTATTGGAGGGGATCACTTTTTCTCTGAACGAATCGGTGGAGCGTCTGCGGGAGGCGGGTGTAGCTGTCGACACGATTGTCTCGATCGGTGGAGGAGCCAAGAGCGGGCTATGGCTGCAGATGCAGGCGGATATTTTCGGCGCAGCCGTCGTCAGCCTAGAGAACGAGCAGGGACCTGCGCTGGGAGCGGCAATGCTGGCCGCCGTCGGTTCTGGATGGTTCGAGAGCCTGAGCGATTGCGCAGCTATCTTTGTCCGCCGGGCCCGCACGTTCTCGCCGGACGCGGAGCGGACAGCCACGTACAGGGAGCTTTTCGGACTTTACCGGGATGTATACGAGAGCACTAAAGAGCTGAATCACAGGCTGCATGCTTTTCGTTAAAGGGCAATACATCCTATGCTCTGAGCAAGACAAGAAACCGCGGGCAAGAGACCCGCGGTTTTTTGATGATCAGAAATTCGGTATAGAGGCCAGTTGGCATTCACATACTCCGATATTAGTCGAGAACGGCTGTTATATGCGCATTGGTCACTGACCAATGTGTAGCACTCCAATACTTGGCCTTGTCCTTAAAGTAAATAATTTGTGGGGATTCGTGCTTTACGCTTAAATCCTCGGCGATTTGATTGGAAACCGGGCGCGACTCGATGACCTTCACAAGAGTATAGTCCAGATCCGGATTTGGCTTTTGTTGCAAATACTGCTCAAATTCCTGAAGTGCATTGGCGCTAACCGGGCAGGTTGTGCTATGCTTCAGAATGACTTGTCCACGCTCTGCCGACTTCTCCAGCAATGCATTCCATTCGTCCAAAGTCGTAATTTCTTTCCAAGCCATATCGATCTCTCCTTTTATGTTGTTACATTTGTATAATTATCGAATCAATTGATTGGATTTTAATCCTAATACAGCCTGTAGTCAAGTGCAGATATGCATGCCTGACAAAAAAATCTGCTGACATCTGCAAAAGGTCAGCTACTCCGACCATGTCCGTGAGTTTGGCTTCTATGGACGGGAAATAAAAAAGCAACCTCATCGGCTGCTCGCTTGTTCTATCGTCAGTTACACATTCACTTTGTAGTTTAATTGAAGCTCGTCGGCCGGTAAGCCGCGGATTCCCCAGTTATGCTTAGGTGTTTCAAACAGGGTGATTTCGAGGTCATTCGGTGAAATCCCTACAAGCTCTTCGATGCGCTGGAACAGCAGCCTAATCAACTGTTTCTTGGCTTCGACAGATCTTCCTTCAAACATGCTGACTTCAATGATGGTATACGCATCGGAGCGGTCACCGCCGAATATAAAATCTTCTTTCTGTAAAGAGATAAAGCGGTGGAACCTCTTGTCGGCAGGGAATTGGAAGGCATCCACGATGCAAGAATGAATGACCTCTGACAGCTGCGACTTGATCGGACTCAGTTTTTCATGTAACCCATAAATTTTGATTTGTGCCATGCTCTCATCTCACCTTTCTATGCTCAACTCAGCTCAACTCTTACCCATTGTAATCGATTTAAGGAAAATTGTCATGCTTACACAAATCTTTATCCAGGATATTCAAAAAAATAGTTGCAAAACTAATTAATCCGAGTATAATACTAGGTATACAGATTTTGTGAGCTTACGAAAACAGAACGTTGAACGAAAGAAGGTTCGGTCATGGTCGACATTCAACAAAACATCAGAAAATCCTGGTTTGACGATTACCTGGATTTATATAATTTCGCGGGATCCTTGGGAGATACCGAATGGCAAGCACAGATTATGCATACACTCCGATATGAACAGCATGCAATGGCAAGCAATATTCAGCAGGCGATCCAACGTGAGCTATGGCGCGAATTTGCAGTATTGAACAGCAGGCTGCTCGAATTATTCGCCAAGCTTGAACAAAGCCGCAGTCTGTATGAAAAGGCGAAGATGCAAGAGACGGTCATGGATTTAAAAAAACAGCGTCTCGAAGTAAGCCGCAAAATCGTATCTTATACGGCTTAACAAGGTCCGTGTGGGATCACATATATAATAGAAGAAACGGATATATAGAAACTTGCGCATAGTGACGCGGGCGTGAACAGGGATAACGAAGAAGGAAAGAAAGGCGTGCGGGGAAAATAAAAAAATGAAGGCAGTTAGCTGTCTAATGTGCCGTCATTCAGGGTTGAACTATGCTGGGGAGCATACAGAAGACTGTTCTGCAGACAAGGCGTTCACGAATTGTAGGGATTCGGAGAACCGCCGATTGTAAGTAAGATCCAAGTAAGTATAGTTGAATTACATTGCGGATTGTTTAGCTTCAGCCATCATGTTCATCATCATGGTCATCATCTCATCGCATTGCTGCATGTTCTTCATCATCATGTCCATATCCATACCGTCCATCATGTTCATGGAAGACATGTTGTCCATCATCATCTTCATACACTCCATGCGCGTCATCATGTCCTTCATGCACATCGTCATCATCATGTTCATGCACATTTTTTCCATTGTTGTTTCTCCTCTTTTCATTTGGGTTTTGGTTTCTTCATTTACGAGATTACTATATCTTGGTATTGAAGTCAATAATTTTTTCTTGCTTTTTTTCCAATGCTATGATACTATATTAAACTTATTAATCAAATCGGAATTAGGTTAAACCCCAATAAACCTCAGGTGTTCAGGCTTCAGTGAAGCGTGGTGCTTGAGGTTTTTTTGTGCATGGTACAGGATATTTCAGAGCGAGATAGTCCGGACGGAGCCTTACAGCTGATGCCAAAAAGCCCGATGCCTGGTTAGCATCGAGCAGACGAAGCGGGTTTGATCGGGCGAACATTCCCGAATGGATTAACCTGCAGCTTGGGCAGTTAGAAATTCGTCGATGGACTCGGCCACTTCCCGCAGCACCGGAAGGATAGGCACTAGGCCGCCGGCCGGTACGCTGGTCAGCAGGGAAGCGAGAATCTCTTCCTTGGTGGCCCCTGCTCGCAGCGCGAGAGGGATATGGGATTTGACAGCCGGCGCATAGCCGAGAGCGGCCAGATTGGAAATATAGATTAACTGCTGAGTCTTGGGGTCCAGGACGGATTCAGCGATCACGGAGCGGTGAAGCGCGCGGAAATGATTGGCGGTGTCAGGGAACAGTTGAGCAAACAATTCAAAATCCGGATTTTTCATAGATGGAGCTCCTTTCGAATGGGGGAGGGATAAAAAAAGGAGGCGCGGAGCGGTTTCCTTTTTTTTCAATTGTAACACTTTATCAAAATAGGTCAATATGTTACAATAAAAATATTCCGACAAAAATGCTATAGTTTATAATTGGGGATAAATCCAAGAAAGGATGTGTAGGCATAGATGTCTCAATCAGCAGCAGCACCGGTTATCCGGGAAGCCTTCGTATTGGAAGCAGGTACTCTGGAGAATGGGGAACGGCTTTATCTCAGGGGAGATGTTCGTTCTCCTGGGCAGGGGAATTCGGAGGCTACTGAAGAGGTTCGGGACGGGCAGCAGTTGCCGGTTCTGATCATCAGCCACGGCTTCAAGGGCTTCAAGGACTGGGGTTTTTTTCCCTATGCGGCCGAGCGTTTCGCGGCAGCCGGCTATTATACGGTAACGTTCAACTTTTCCTGCAACGGAGTGAACGAAACGGACTTTGACGAGCTGGACAAATTCGCGGTCAATACATATTCGCGTGAACAGGCAGACCTGGCCCTTCTGCTCGATTCCTTGAAGGAAGGCCGGCTCCCTGGGTCTGAGCATGCCGACACGAACCGGATTCATCTGCTCGGCCACAGCCGGGGCGGAGGCAACAGTATTTTGGCGGCTGCAGGGCGACCGGGGGAAGTTAGCTCCGTGACCACGTGGAACGGGAATGCGAATCCGGATTTATTCGATGATGAGTTCAAATCGCAGATTGCCCGAGATGGGGTGGCCTATGTGCCGAATGCGCGGACCAAGCAGGAGATGCCGATCCGCGCGGTTTTCTATGAGGATCTGCGCGAGCAGGGCGAACGCTACAACATAGCAAGCAGACTCGACGAGATCCAAGTTCCTGTGCTGCAAGTGCAGGGGGACCAGGATTCTCCACGGCTGAAGGCCGGGTTTGAGGTGCTGCGTGAAGCAAGCCCCCGCCATGCCGCAGCGATCGTGACGATCGCTGGAGGCACGCATACATTTGGCGCGGTTCATCCATTTCAGGGAACGACGTCTCATCTGGAGGCGGCCTTGGAGGCGACGATATCTTTTCTGAAAAAAATATAGTAGTAAGATATTGACAATCAATGTAATAATGTTACAATTATGAAAAATAATGAAAACCGACTAGGTCGCTAGAGGTCTCTACCCATGTCCGCGCCGCCACAGGTGTGACGCAACGGACGGGAGAGGCCTCTTTGACGTTAAACGGGACATGATTCGAGGAGTGGATGGAGTGGGGTTAGCGTTTGATCATCTGATTCATTTTGTACAGGACCCGGCTGCGGCTGCGGAGGAATTGCAGCGTAGCGGCTTTCACGCCGCTGTAGGCGGCAGGCACGAGTCACTGGGCACGTCCAATGCGCTCGTGTACTTTGGCCTTAGCTATGTGGAGCTTCTGGGCGTATATGACCGCTCGGTAACGGAACGGGCTTCTCATATTCCCGTGATGCGGCAGATTTTGTCTGACCTGGATATTGGGGAGGGACCGGGGACCTTGGCGATCCGTACGTCGGATCTGGAGGCGACGACTGCGAGGCTGCGGGAGCAGGGACTGGGTGTACTGGGACCTTATCAGGGAAGCCGGGAGAGGCCGGACGGTACGGTCGTCCGCTGGTCGATGACGCTGTTAGAGCCGTCTTACGGGGAGCTTCCTCTGCCGTTCTTCATCCAGTGGGAGCAGCATGACGACGATCGCAGGCTGGAGCTGGAGCGTGAAGGTTCTCTGCAATCGCACCCGCGCGGCGATCTGGAACTGGATTATATCGGCCTTGCCGTAGAGGATGCGGAGCGGACAGCTTCCGAATGGGGACGATGGTTTGGACTTCCAGCTGGAGAAACCTTCGAGGATCAGGAGCTGCAAGCCTGGGGCCGCACGCTTAAGCTGCCAGGGGGCAATCTGGTATTTCTGTCTCCCACAGGACCCGGCCGTGTACAGGATACGCTAAGCTTGCGAGGTCCGAGGCCTTTCCTGATTGGCTTGAAACCTAAGGCTGCCGGTGATCATGTCTCAGAAGGTGCCGGGACAGGTGAAGGGGAGCATGGTTCTGAGCACGGCAAGCTGTCGCAGGAGCAATCTTATCTGGGGGCTGTCTGGAAGCTGCCGGTTGCTTGAAGCTAGAGAAGAAGAACTTATACATACACGTTGATGGAGGTCGTACGCATGAGTCAGGTTAAGGGCTATTACCGGAATGCCGGGAAAAGATGGATTTCTTTCGGTCTAATTACGACTATTTTCATGGGAATAGTAGGTTGTGGTGCTTCATCGGGAACTAACACTCCTGCTGCCGCCCCCAAGGAGACGGCGCCGGCAGCAGCGCCCGCCAAACCGCCCGAGGACATCACGCTCGCCGTGGCGGGTCCGATGACCGGGGATGGGGCGTCCTACGGCAAGGCGTTCAAGAACGGTGCGGAGCTCGCGGCTGCCCAGTTCAATGCGGCTGGAGGCTATCAGGGACGCCAGGTTAAGCTCGTCTACGGCGATGACAAGAACGACCCCAAGGAAGCGGCCAATACGGCGCAAAAGCTGGCTTCGGATTCAGCCACCCTCGCGGTCGTCGGACACTGGAGCAGCTCCGCAACACTGGCGGCTATCCCGATCTACAACCGCAGCCAGATTCCGATGATCACGCCGACCGGCTCGCATCCGGACATTACGAAGAAGGAGAACACCTGGATCTTCCGCAGCTGCGCGACGACCGAGATCGAGACCAAGTATAACTCCGACTTTATCGTCAATAAGCAGGGGAAGAAGTCGGTCGCGATCCTGTATATCAACTCGGATTGGGGCAAGTCCGAGGCCGAATTCTTGAAGAAGCACATCGAAGGCTTCGGCGGCAAAGTCGTCGCCTACGAGTCGTATCCGCCAGGTCAGGGCATTGACTTCACGGCGGCGCTGACCAAGGTCAAGGCGGCGAAGCCTGATGCTATCGTGCTGGCCAGCCTCGTCAGCGAGGGCGTGCTGATTCTGAAGCAAGCGAAGCAGCTCGGCATCGACACGCAATTTTTCGGAACGGCAACGTTCTACACCGAGGAGTTTTTGAAGGATAAGGAAGCGGTCGAGGGTGTGTATCTGGACGCACTGTTCTTCCCGGAGACGGACAGCCCGATCGGCAAGAAATTCGTCAGCGATTATAAGCAGAAGTACAACGTTGAGCCCGGCTTCTTCGAAGCGCTGGCCTACGACTCGACGAACCTGATCCTGGAGGCGATCCGCAAGGGCGGAGCAACCCGCGCAGGCATCCGTGATTCGCTGTCGGCCATCAAGGACTTCCCGATCGTCACCGGCGTGGCCACGTTCGATGAGAACCGCAGCGATACGAACAAGACCTATACGAACCTGGTGGTCAAAAACGGCAAGTTCGCGCTGACCAAATAATCGGATAAGAGGTAAGGCTTATGCTGCTGGAGCAGTTGATTAACGGGCTGACGCTCGGCGGGGTGTATGCGCTCATCGCTCTCGGATTTACGCTGATTTTCGGCGTACTGAAGCTGATGCATATCGCGCATGGAGATGTATTTATGTTTACGGGCTATCTGATCGTGACACTACTCGGTTTTTATGCGAATCTGCCGTTTCCCGTGCTGCTTGGTGTGGGCATCGCCGCTTCGGCGCTGCTCGGCTGGCTCACGGAGCGGCTCGCCTTCCGTCCCTACCGCAGGTCGCATGAAATTGTGCCGCTGATCAGCGGTATCGGGGTATCCCTGATCCTGCAAAATGCGGCGATTCTGATCTGGGGACCCGAGCAGCATATGTTTGCGATCGACTGGAAGCCTGCCGATCTGGTTATAGCGGGGCTCCGCATATCCGGCCAGCGGCTCTGGATCTTGTTCATTACGCTCGCTCTGATGCTGCTGTTCAATTATTGGATCTTGCGGACCCGTACCGGCCGGGCGGTGCGGGCGACCGCCTCCGACCCGCAGACGGCTCAGCTCATGGGCATCCCTACGGAGAGGATGATCGTGCTGACCTTTATCATCGGCTCGGCCTTCGCCGGGGCGGCCAGCGTGCTGGTCGGGGCTCTGTACGGAGCGATCTTCCCCTCGCTCGGCTTTTCCGTCGGGCTGAAGGCGTTCGCCGCCACGCTGATGGGCGGGCTCGGCAGCCTGTCGGGCGCTGTAGCCGGAGGGATCGCGCTCGGTGTACTGGAGGTGCTGACAGCCAGCTTCCTGAATGTCGCCTATCAGGATATGGTGGCGATGACGGTGCTGATCCTGGTGCTGCTGCTGCGTCCGAATGGGCTGCTCGGCAAGCGGGTGGAGGAGAAGCTGTGAGAGCTCCGGTTGTCGTGTCGCTGCTGCTGGTATCGCTGGCTTTTCCACTGGTGTTTGCCGATCCGTATTACCAGCGAATCGGGGTGATGACCTTGATCTTCGGTCTGCTGGCGACGAGTCTGGGTATCCTGGTCGGGAGGCTTCGCATCATCTCCGCCGGTCATTCTGCCTTCTTCGGCATTGGTGCTTATACTTCGGCGCTGCTCTCCGTGAAGGCCGGCGTGCCGTTCTTGGCGGCCCTAGCGTCGGCTGCTCTGCTGACTGGGCTCATCGGCTTGGCCGTGTCGGTGCCGTTGCTGAAGCTAAAGGGACATTTCTTCGCCATGGGCACGATGGCATTCGGGATTATCATCCAGATGCTGCTGCTCAATTGGGAGAGCCTGACGAATGGTCCGAACGGCGTGCCGGGCATTCCGCTTCCGGCCTTGCCCGGCTATGTGCTCGCAACGGACCGCAGCATTTACTATTTCGCGCTGGCGCTGCTGATCTTGACGCTATGGCTGCTGCAAAGGCTGTACCGGTCGCCGATCGGCCGGGCGCTCGTCGCGATCCGTGAGGACGAGATCGTGGCGGCCACGCTGGGCATCCGGGTGCTGCGCTATAAGATGCTGGCCTTCACGCTGTCGACGGCGCTGGCTGGGGTCGCGGGAAGCTTATTCGCTCATTACATGGCTTTCA
This sequence comes from Paenibacillus filicis, assembly GCF_038070315.1. Taxonomy (NCBI): domain Bacteria; kingdom Bacillati; phylum Bacillota; class Bacilli; order Caryophanales; family Paenibacillaceae; genus Paenibacillus; species Paenibacillus filicis. The sequence continues at coordinate 99,824 of NZ_JBBPCC010000009.1, forward strand.
TTAATTTCAATTCGTTCAGCCCCGCCGAATCATTCATGCTGCTGGCGATGGTCATTACCGGGGGCATGAATCATCTGCTCGGCCCTTTGCTCGGGGCGGCTTTGTTCACGGTGCTGCCCGAATGGCTGCGTGAGCTGCAGGATTACCGGTTCCTGCTGTACGGCGTGATTCTGACTTGCGTGCTGCTGCTGCGGCCCGAGGGCTTGCTGGGGGAGGGCGGCAGACTGCGCCCGCGCAAGGCGTCCCGGCCTGCCGAGAAGATTGGCAGCAGGCTCGGCTGGAAGCTGCGATGGAAAAGGAGGAAGACGCCTGATGCCCGAACAACCGCTGCTGGAAGTCAAGGGGCTGAGTAAGTCGTTCGGCGGTATCCGTGCGGTCGACGACTTGAATCTGTCGGTGCAGGACGGGGAGTTCATCGGCCTGATCGGTCCGAACGGAGCCGGCAAGACGACAGTGTTCAATCTGCTTAGCGGCACGATCAAGCCGACGGCAGGACACATTGCTGTTGGCGGCGAGCGGCTGGAGGGGCAGGGTGCTGAGGAGTTCGCTGCCCGTGGTGTGGCACGGACGTTTCAGAATATCCGGCTGTTCAAGCACCTGACGGTATTTGAAAATGTGCTCGCCGGCATGCATGGGACCAGCGATCGCCAGCTATGGCGCAATCTGGTCCAGGGACGGCTGTTCCGGACGCAGGAGGAGCGGCTGCGCGAGCGTGCGGCCGAGCTTCTGGAGACGTTCGGTCTCTCCCGGCATGCGGATGAGCTATCCGTCCATCTGTCCTACGGCGACCAGCGCAGGCTGGAGATCGTTCGGGCGCTGGCGACATTTCCGAAGCTTCTGCTGCTTGACGAGCCGGCAGCTGGCATGAATCCGGCGGAGGGGCGGCAGCTCGTCGAGCTGCTGGGGCAGATCAAGCGCACGCAGAAGCTGACCTTCGTGCTGATCGAGCATGACATGGAGGTGGTCATGGAGCTTTGCGACCGGATCCGGGTGCTGGATTACGGCAAGTCGCTGTTCGAGGGCACGCCGGAGGAAGTCAGACGAAGCCCGGCTGTCCGGGAAGCTTACTTGGGTGGGGAGGAGGATGAATATGCTCAGCTTGGAGCGGCTTACGGTGGGCTATGATTCCGGTCCGGTCATTCATGATGTTTCCCTGCAGGTAGCTGAGGGGCAAATTATCGGGCTGATCGGCGCCAATGGAGCCGGCAAGTCCACCGTGCTGCGGACGATTTCGGGTCTGGTCCGGCCGTCTTCCGGTTCTATCCGCTTCGCGGGTCAAGATCTGACGAAGCTGGCCGCACACCGTATCCCGCAGCTCGGCATCAGTCACGTTCCGGAGGGAAGGCGGATTTTCGCCGATCTGACGGTCGAGGACAATCTGCATCTCGGTGCATATCGCCATGGCTGGCGGGCGGTCAAGCGGGATTTCGAGTATGTATACTCGCTCTTCCCCGTACTGCTGGAGCGGCGCACGCAGCGGGCAGGGAGTCTGAGCGGAGGTGAGCAGCAGATGCTGGCGCTCGGCCGGGCCTTGATGTCCAGGCCGACCCTGCTGCTGCTCGACGAGCCTTCGCTGGGGCTTGCCCCGCTGATCGTGCGCAACGTGTTCCGCATCATCCGCGAGATTCATGCCCGGGGCGTCACCGTGCTGCTCGTTGAGCAAAATGTCAACCTGGCGCTGAGCTGTGCCCATCATGCTTACGTGCTGCAATCCGGGCGTGTCGTGCTGGAGGGTGATGCGTCCCGGCTCCGTCAGGACAGCGGGCTGATGTCCGCTTATCTGGGCGGAGGCACGCAGACCGGGCAAGCGGTGAACGGCTGAGCAGAGCGGAACGCAAAGAAAAAGCATATCTACCACCGTTCCATCGTTCATAGGCGAATAATCGAAGGCAAGCCGACTATTATTCGTATCCAAGCAGCGAGCGGGATTTACTTTTATTTACTTCACTTTACTTGGGCCGAGGGAGGCTGGCGAGCATGAGTATTCATAACGTTCATAACGATGAGGAGTTGCTGTCCGAAGCGCTGTCGAGGCAGGTGATTGCTTGGCGGAGACATTTTCACCAGCATCCTGAGCTGTCCTTCGAGGAGCATGCGACGGCGCAGTTTGTCGCCGATACGCTAAGCACCTTCGAGGGCATTGAGATCAGCCGGCCGACGCCGACCAGTGTGGTGGGACGTCTCGTAGGAGCACATCCGGGCCGGGTGCTCGCGCTGCGAGCCGATATCGATGCGCTGCCAATTACGGAGGAGAACGAGTTTGACTTCGTCTCCGAGAACCCGGGTGTCATGCATGCGTGCGGTCATGACGGGCATACGGCCGTTCTGCTTGGTGCCGCCCGCATCTTGAGCGAGCGGCGAGAGCAGCTTCACGGTGAGATCCGCTTCCTGTTCCAGCATGCGGAGGAGCTGCCGCCTGGCGGCGCTCAGCAGCTCGTTGACGCCGGGGTACTGGACGGCGTGGACGGCGTCATCGGCGCTCATCTGTTTTCCCCGCTCGCGACGGGGAAGGTAGCTGTGGCGTACGGGCCGATGCTGGCCGCTCCAGATACGTTTCGTATCATAGTGCGCGGGGTCAGCGGCCATGCGGCGATGCCGCATCAAACGGTCGACCCGATTATTATCGGGGCGCAGCTGGTGACGAATCTGCAGCAGATCGTCTCCCGCAACACCGATCCGCTGGAGCGGCTGGTGCTGTCGGTGACCGAGTTTCATGGGGGCACTGCGCATAATGTCATCCCGGGCACAGCGGAGCTGGGCGGCACAGTACGCAGCTTCGACGAGACGCTGCGGCAATCCGTTCCCGAACGAATCCGCCAGATCGTACAGGGCATTACCGAGGCGCATGGAGCTGAGTATGAATTTCACTACGACTACGGCTATCGTCCGGTCGTGAACGATGTGAACGTGACGAAGGTCATTGAGGAAGCGGCTGTCGAACTGCTGGGCCGGGAGGCCGTCGTCATTCAGAAGCCGATTATGGGCGGAGAGGATTTTTCTGCTTACCAACAGGCGGCTCCCGGAGCTTTCTTCAATATCGGAGCAGGGAATCAGGCGCTGGGCATTATCCATCCGCATCATCATTCGAAGTTTACGATCGATGAGGATTCGCTGGCAATCGGAGTCCGGCTGTTCGTGCGCATCGCAGATAAGTTTCTGCATGGAGCGTAGGCTGCAGGTTCAGGGAGAGGAGCAATGGCGGAAGCCAGCGGCGGACGAAGGTCTCGATGTGGAGCAGCCGGATCCGTCGAACGGGCCGGATGAATCGGCGTGGACAGAGGTCGGGGGTCCTGGCCTGCGGGTCGGCGTGGATCTGGTTCATCTGGATGATGTAGAAGGCCTGTATCCCGGCGCCGAGGGTATATGGCTGACGCAGGAGGAATGGGAGGAGGTGACGCGCACGTCTGGACAGGATAGCTGCATCTCGGACGGGAGCGGGACAGACACGGAAAATTTTAATGAAGCCATGGGGGGAATTGTAGTCGAGGTGCCAATGGGATTGAAGGAGCGTCTGGCCGGCCGCTTTGCCGCCAAAGAGGCGGTGATGAAGGCGCTGGGAAGCGGGCTGGACCGGATCGAGCTGACCGACATTGAAATTCTGCGCCGTCCGGGAGGCAGGCCCCGGGTTCGCTTGAGGGGGTCAGCGCTGGCCGCTTGGGCCTATTGCGGTCTGGAGCGGCTGGAGCTGAGCATCAGCCATCACCGTGATTATGCGCTGGCGGTGGCCGTAGGTTTGACGGCTGTTCGGCTGTAAAAGCCGGGAGGCCTTGCGTGCAGCACGACCGAAGCTGGATATATGCAGATAAGAAGGAGTGAAAGGATGTATGGGGGTTGCGTTGACTGCAATCGGGACATATTTGCCCGAACGGATTCTCACCAATGATGAACTGGCGGCGACGGTGGACACCTCCGATGATTGGATTCGATCCAGAACGGGTATCGAGGAGCGGCGAATTGCCGCTCCCGGGGAAACCACGTCCACGCTCGCGGTGCGGGCGGCCCGTTCGGCGCTGCAGCGTCGCGGACTGGCGCCGGAGCAGGTGGAGCTTATCGTCGTGGCGACGATGCTGGCCGACCATCCTTTTCCGTCGGCGGCCTGCCTCGTGCAGCATGAGCTTGGAGCGGTCAAGGCTTTCGCCTTCGACCTGTCGGCGGCCTGCTCCGGTTTTGTCTACGGCCTGGAGGTGGCGGCGCAATTCGTCAAGAGCGGCACGGTACGCAACGCGCTGGTCATCGGCTCCGAGGTCATCTCGAGATATCTCGATTGGCAGGACCGGTCCACCTGCGTCTTGTTCGGGGACGGGGCGGGGGCGGCCTTGCTGGAGCATGCGGATGCGGAGCTGCTGCTCGGAGGAGCTTTCCGTTCCGACGGCTCGGGCAAGGAACTGCTGTACATGCCCGCAGGGGGGACCGCTCAGCCGGCGACGGTGCAGACGGTGGAGAACAGGCAGCATGTGCTGAAGATGAAGGGACCTGAGCTGTTTCAGGAGGTCGTGCCGATCGTTTGCGATACGATTCTGGAGGCTTGCGAGCGGACTGGCATTTCTCTGGATGAGATCGGGCTGATCGTCCCCCATCAGGCGAATGTACATATTGTCGAGGAGATTGCGGACAGCCTGGATATCCCGTTCGACCGCTTCTATATCCACCTGCAGAAGGTAGGCAATACGTCAGCCGCCTCGATCCCGCTCGCATTGGAGGAGGCGGTAGAGGAGGGCAGGGTTGCGCCGGGAGAATACGTGCTGATCGTCGGCTTCGGTGCCGGCCTGACATGCGGAGCGAGCATTATCCGCTGGGGAGACAGCTTTCATCACATCCACGCATCCTAATTGAAATCCTCTATATCCATTTCAAATGGATTGAATTCCGATTCAATTCTGATTCATCTGATTCAAATGAAACCACTATAAAGAGAATCCGGGAGGGAAACCATAATGGCGCTGGAGGCTGTCGTATTTCGCAATAGCAGGAATCAGGACCTGGTTGGTGTGCTTCATCATGGAGAGGGAGAAGGCCCGCGTCCTTGCCTTATCGTATGCCATGGGTTCGCGGGTACTAAAATTGGCGGCAGCCGGCGGTTTGTCGAGTTTGCCCGCTATGCGGCCAAACGCAATGTATCGGTATTTCGCTTCGATTTTGCAGGTTCGGGTGATAGCGACGGAGAGTTGACCGAGCTGACGCTTGACCGGGAGCTGGAGGATCTGCAGGCTGCGGTAGGCACGGTGGCGCAGTTTGCCGGCGTCGATCCGCACCGGATCGGGGTCGTCGGGCATTGCATGGGCGCGGTGACGGCTCTGCGCGGAGCGGCCGGGGACGCGCGGATTTACCGGACGGTTGCCTGGGCGCCGTTCACGGATTTGCGCGGAACGGTATCTGCGATGGTCGGAGAGGATGCGTTTTGCCTGCTGGAGGAAGGCGACGAAGCGGATTTTATTTACAACGAGCAGTTGTTCAGCTGCGGCCCGGCCATTGTCCAGAGCGAGTCGGGACGGTTCGATCTGGCGGAAACGCTGGCCGGTATCCGTACACCGCTGCTATTGATTCATGGAACGGAGGACGGTCTGGTACCGATCGACGAGATCAAGTCGGCGTTCCAAGCCGGAGTGCCCGATCCAGACGCATCTATAGGTAAAAAGCTGGTCGTGCTGGATGGTGCGCATCATTCCTTCCCGTACCACAAGGAAGAGCTGTTCGAGCTGACGGTCGATTGGTTCCTGCCGACTTATGAGGATGCGCATATCCGCGAGCTGATCGCAGGCGCTCAAGACGGCTACACAGGTGAACGCACAAGCAGAGAGGAGGAATCCGCATGGGTGAGCAAGTAACGCAGACTGATCTTCCGGGACAGTCCTTTGCCGATTTTCGGTCGCAGGTGGCCCATAAGCTGAAGAAGGAAGAGGCACTGCTGACGCAGGAAGCCGAATGGGTGCGCGACGTGGGTATCAGCTCGGTCGATATCGTCAAGATCGTCATGCTGCTCCGCCAAAAGTATGGCATTAAGCTGTCGACCACCGAAGCGGGCCGATTGAAGACGGTCGGCGATGCGTTCCGGTATGTGGAGCAGGGTGGTATCCAATGAGCCAGGTATCCCAGAATCCCACTCAGGAAAAATACCCCCAGCTGGGCGGCGAGCTGGCACGTCTCTTGCTGCGCAAGCCCGGAGGCTATAAGCTGGTCGCCTGCGACATGGACGGGACACTGCTCGGACGCGATCACCAGTTGTCTGCACGCACGATCCGTGCGCTCCAAGGCGTCGCTGAGCGCGGAATCACCGTACTGCTGGCGACCGGCCGGATGATGGGCGCGGTGCGTGAGCATGCCGAGCTGCTCGGCATACCTGGCATCGTCGTGTCGCATAACGGGGCGCTGGTGAAGCATTCGTCCAATGACACGGTCTACGTGCATCAGACGGTACCGCTGCCTATCGCTAGACATGCCGTGGCGCAGGCGCTGGTCAAGGGGCTGGTGATCCACTGGAACTGCGACGATGACGTACTCGTGACGGCCCGGCATCCGCTGAGCCTCCGCTTCTCCGTGGAGCTTGGCGTTCCTTTGCAAGAACTTGCGGCTTTCTCGGATACGGAGCAGGAGCCTACGTCGCTGCTGATCATGGGCGGACGCGGGCAGCTGGAGGAGATTCTGAATCATACGCGATCCGTCTACGGACAGCAATTCGATCATGTGCTGATCCCTTGGTTCGACGACGTGTGGCAGCTTCAGCTGCTGCCGGCCGAGACGTCGAAGGGCAAGGGTGTGCTGGCGGTTGCCGCCCTCCTCGGGATCGAGGCGGACGACATCGTCAGCTTCGGAGACAGCTATAATGACCTTGATATGATCGCTGCGACCGGTCTTGGCGTCGCGATGGGCAATGCGGTGGAGGAGCTGAAGCGGACGGCCAAGTTCGTGACACTCTCGCATGATGAGGATGGCGTCGCTGTGGCGCTGGAGGTGCTGTTCGACCTATGAGCCAATCCCCTCTATCGGGACAAGGAAACAGCGAGGCGGAGCGATCCCCTGCTCCGCTGCTCTATGCCGTTGTCTTCCCCGGCCAAGGCGCGCAGTATACGGGTATGGGGGCCTCTCTCTTCGAGACGGCGGATGCGGCGAAGCATGTGTACCTAGAGGCTGAGCAGTGGTCGGCGCTCCCGATCCGCGAGGTTTCGTTCCAAGAGGACCCGGCCGGCCGGCTGAACGATACGGCCTATACCCAGCCGAGCCTGCTGGCTGCGAGTCTGGCTGCCTGGGAAGCGTTCCGGGAGGCGGTCCCGAGCCTGCCGGCCTACATGGCCGGGCATAGCGCCGGGGAATATGCGGCGCTGGCCGCAGCCGGCGTACTGAGCCGTGCCGATGCGTTCCGCCTGATCACGGAGCGGGGACGGCTGATGTCGGGTATGCAGCGCGGGGCCATGGCGGCCATCAAGGACGCGTCTGCGGAGACGGTGGAACGGCTGTGCCGGCAAGCGGTTGTGCCTGGCGGGGTACTCGTACCCGCCAACCGCAATTCGCCGGTGCAGACCGTCGTCTCGGGCGATGCCGAGTCCGTCGACGCGCTGCTGGAGCTGGCGTTCGACGAGGATATCACCGTCATCCCGCTGGCCGTCTCGGGGGCGTTTCACTCGCCCCTGATGGCCCCCGCCGCCCGAGCGTTCTCTCCGGCGCTGGAGCGGGCTTTGTTCCACCGGGGGCGCGTGCCCGTCGTATCGAATGTCACGGCACGCCCGGAGGAGAGCGGTGCCTGGAGCGGTCTGCTGCGCGAGCAGATCACGTCCCCCGTGCTGTGGGAAGCCTCTATCCGTTATTTGCTTGGGCAGGGTATCCGCCTGTTCATCGAGCTGGGACCGGGTCAAGTATTGAGCCGACTGATCCGCGCGATCGAGCCTGAAGCTGTAACGCTGCAGGTTCAGGACGCCGAAACGCTGCGTCTCGCGACCGAGCATCTACAATCCGAATTTCGAGAGGAGCTTGTCTAAATGCCATTTATCTCATTGGAAACCTGGACAGGAGTAGCAGTGGAAACGAAGGGACGTTGGATTCACGAGGCAACGGAGATCGGAGCGACGTTGTTCAACATCCCGCCGGATAAAATTCTCGTGTTGATTCGGGAGTATCCATCCGTGAACTTTGGGCAGGCGGGGGCGAACGGGGCAGATCCTGAGTTTGCAGCCAAAAGCCGCTCTACCGCCTGGGGGACGGAGGAGACGTACGATGACGGGCAGTCGCCTGTGCCGAATACGGCCGTAATCGCGATCGATGTCTGGGACGTATACTCTCAGGAGCAGAAGAATGAGTGGGCGGCGGCGTTGACGGCATTGACCGGTGAACTGATCGGTACGCCTGCAGACAAGGTGCTGATCCTGTTCCGCGACCTGCCTCCCGGCCACTGGGCACAGGGCGGCGTGACGGGAGCGCATCCGGCGTTCCTGGCCGCCAGCCGTCAAGTTGCGGCGGCCTCCGCCTCTGAGCAAGTCTGAGGGGCCAGCGATGGTCTGGGTATTAGTGACGATGACACCCAATGAGCAGGAGCCGGAGGCTCTAGAACGCTACAAGGAGCGGGCCAAGACAGTCCGCGATGAGTACGGCGCCAAGGCTTTCCGGCGCTGGGATGCGGAGGAGCGGCTCGTTGGTTCCTTCCCGGACACCTCCATCCGGCTGTTGCAGTTCGATAGCGAGGAACAGGTGAAGGGCTGGCTGGAGGATCCTCGGTACGCCGAGGTTGTGCCCGACCGGGAGAAAGCCTTCTCTTCCGTGACGGTGACGATTCTGCGGGATCTGGACGAGAAGGCCGTACGTTAGCTAGTATGCTGCTAAAGCAAAGCCTAACGAGGTCTCGGCGCTGCCCCGTCTGTAACGCGTGATTCTCTGATAGGCCAATGCGTGTAAGAAAATAAGCCGTTCCGCTCCGAAAGTTGTCTCCCGGCGTGGAACGGCTGCTCGTTGTCCGACTGCGATCAATCACGCCCGCAGCCCGAGGTTAAGGCTGTGGCGTGTTCTGCTTATCGGCAATTTTCTGGAAAATATCGTTAATGTTCTTCATCCGATCCTCGACTTTGCGGGCTGCTGCATCCAGCGTGTAGCCATCCTCCAAGAGCTCCTGAACGAGGACGATTTTCTTGATGTTAAGATAGTCGTACCGTCTGGTAGAGCCGTCGGCTTCCTGTACGGAGCGAACGATGCCCTTATCTTCCCAATAGCGGATTTTCCGTGTTGGCACACCGGTGATATCGGCAACCTCTCCGATCCCGACAACAAGCTTGCTCAGCAAATCGAAATCATAGTACATCTGTTGGTCGTGGTTTGCGCTCATCTGCGCTGCCCCCCTTTACGTAAGCCCTGCTGCCTCCATTATAGTATAAATTGACGATCGCTTACAATGAATCGAAGGAAGGCAGCCTGACTTGCTAGTTGGTGCCGCTCACGGTCTGTGCGCGCTGCACGCGCCATAGCCACAGGGCGGCCAGCAGGCCGAGAGCCAGGGCAGCAGCCAGACCGAGAAAGGCCGGCCGATCACCCCAGAGGTTCATCAGGAAAACTGCGCCGATCGGCCCGAGTGTGGCTCCGACGAACAGGATGAACGTATATAGTGAAACAGCAGAGGCTCGTGCCGTGCCGGCCAGTTGCCCGATCAGCGAGATCAGGGTCGGAACGCTCAAGGCGATTCCTGTTACGAATACGATGCTGAAGACGGTCAGGAAGACCAGATTCGGGATGAGTGCCAGACCTAGCAGTCCGGCCAAGGCAAGCCCGAGTCCGCTCAGCAGTACCCAGTAGGCTCCACGGCGGGCGACAAGCGCGCCGGCGAAGGGGGAAGCGGCCATCCCGACGATGCCCGCAGCCCGTAGGAGCAGCAACTGCTGGGAGGTCAGTCCGAACGGTGGGGCGGACAGATAGTGGCCGAGTACAAGATACATGCCGACGAAGGCAAACAGCAGAGTCACCGTCACGCCATAGCAGGCATAGAGAGGGCGGAGCAGGAAGACGCCCGCCAGTCTTCGGGGGAGCTGGGCAAGCGCCAGCGGTGAGCCCTTGGCCTGATCGCGGGGCAGCCAGCGGAGCGTGATCGCCGCCGTGATCAGATAGACGGCTCCGAGAATATGGAACACGTACGGCCATCCGAGCAGTTCGCCGATATAGCTGCTGAATAACTGGCCGACGATGCCGGCCGTCAGAAATCCGGTACTCACGAGTCCGATGGCGGTGACTTTCTTACTGGCCGGATACGACTCCATGATATAAGCAAGGGCGGAAGGTGCGAAGGTGGAGGCGGCGGCTCCCTGGAGTGCCCGCAGGGCGACGAGGACCGTGAAGGTCGGGGCCAGACCGATCAGAGGACTGATGACGGCCAGCAGCAGCAAGCCGGACAAGATGACAGTGCGGCGTCCGTAACGTTCGGACAACGGTCCGCAGGCGAGGAAGCCGAGGGCGTAAAACAGGGAGAAGCCGCTTGACGCCCAGGCGCTCTCGGTCAGTGTGATCCCGTATTGGGTCGCCAGCAGCCCGCCTATAGACACGCTCACATACAGGCTGGATACGACGGCCAAACCGCACCAGACGAGCAGTGCAGACACGGTGCCATAGCGGGGATGAACGGCTGGCTCCAATTGAGGAGCGAGCAGTGTTTGTTCCATAATGATCCCTCCATTCTGGAAATAGTTGAACTCTCATAATTGTAACTTAATTACAATTCAAGTCAATAATCAACGTTAAATGTTCTCAATAATTTTTTTATTGACATCATTTGGATCATCCTGTAATATTCAGTCATGAAATACTTAGTAAATTAATTGGATAACTAGGTAATGGTACGATCCACCGGGCAACTGGAGACACGTACAGCCGAGCTGACAATGATTGTCGGCCCAGAGCTGCGTGTCTTTTTTCGTTTACCCGGTACACGACTGCACAAGCGGGGGGCCGTTCATGACAATGACAAAGGTATGGGAGCTGGAGGACGACGAACGTTTATCTGGCGCCGGCTACACGGAAGGTTGGTTCAAGCAAGCCTGCGGGCAGGGCCAATCCGGGCTGTCGGGACAAGTGAAGAAGGTTAACCAAGCGGTTCCGATTCTGGCAGACGATGAGGTACGACATTGGGAACGGAGGGAGCTTAGCCATGTTTAACCCATCATTTCGAGTATTTGACCTGCACGGGCACTTGCCGTATCCGACTTCGTTCATGACACACAATGAAATCGTCGATCCTTTCAATAAGGAACGATCGGAACGAATGAGGCTGGCCTGGGATTTCCCTGATCCTAAGTCTGATACAGCAGACAGCAGCAAGCCGCTGATCGAACGCTGGGTGGATGAGCTGGACCGTTACGGGATCGGAGGCATCAATTTTCTGACCGCTTGGGATAATGACGATTTATCGCGTCAAATATCCAAGTACCCAGATCGGTTTACAGGATTCGCGCATCACTCAATTGAAACGCCGGATGCGGCGGAGGAACTGCAGCGGGCGGTCGATGAGCTGGGACTTCGCGGCTACAAGCTGTTTGGTCCAATGGTACAGATTCCGTTCCACGATCCGTCGCTCCGTCCAGTATGGAGGTTCCTGGCCGAACGCCGGCTTCCGGTGCTGATCCACTTCGGGCTGCTCGGTCATACGGGAGGTATCGTACAGCATCTGAATATCAATCCGCTGTCTATCTTCAACGTAGCCCGTGAGTATCCGACGATCCCGTTCGTCATCCCGCACTTCGGAGCCGGCTATTTCCAGGAGCTGCTTCATCTGTGCTGGGGCTGCCCGAACATCTACGTGGATACTTCAGGCTCCAATCAGTGGATGAGATGGACGCCATACGAGCTGACGCTGGAGTCGCTATTCCGCAAAACCTACGAGCTGATCGGTCCCGAGCGGATTGTGTTCGGAACAGACTCTGGCAGCTTCCCGCGTGGCTTCGTGTACCGGTACTTGCAGGATCAGGTCCGGGTATGCCGGGAGCTGCGGTTCCGTGAGGAAGAGATCGAGGGCATCTTCGGTAACAATGCCAGAAAGCTGCTAGGACTGCTTGAGCCCCAGCGGAATCTGACCGCATCCGTATGACCTGGAACGTTTGAAATCATCAGTATACATAATACCCGAGAGGAATGATTTATTTTGTCTACGACTCATCGCGTTTCTACGTTTACCAAATTCGCTGCACTACTCGCCGTCGGCTCGATGGCGGCCCTGTCCGGCTGCTCGGGCGGCTCCAAGCCTGCAGCTACGGGTGCTGACAGCGCAAAGACGCCCAAGGCGGAGACGACTAAGGCCGCCTCTTCCGACGAGAAGGTTACGATCGAGTATTGGCAGTACGTATTTCCGGCGAAGGTCGATCTGGTAAACAAGCTGATCGAGGATTTCCAGAAACAGCATCCGAATATTACGGTTAAGCATACGAATTTCCCTTACGACCAATATAACGAGAAGGTCGCGACGCTCGTTCCAGCCGGCAAGGGACCGGACATCATCAACCTGTACTATGGCTGGCTGCCCAAATACGTAGCTTCCGGCTACCTGCAGCCGCTTCCGGAGAGTGCCTTCTCGGCGGCGCAGATTGAGAAGGAGTTCTTCCCGTTCGTCAACTCCGCCAAGCTGAATGGCAAATATTACGCGATTCCGACAGCCGTACGTTCACTGGCGCTGTTCTATAACAAGGATCTGTTCACGAAAGCCGGGCTTGATCCGAACAAGCCGCCTGCCACCTGGGAAGAGCTGGTTGACTACTCCAAGAAGCTGACTGAGCGGGACAAGAACGGCCAGCTGGTCGTTGAAGGCTTCACCTTCCAGACGAATTCGCAGCTACCGCACTGGTACCGGGATACGCTGCTGCAGCAGGCCGGAGGCAAGGATGTCAGCGAAGACCGCCGAAAAATCCTCTGGAACGAAACGCCTGCCGGACTTGAAGCATTCTCATATCTGGTCGATTTCGGAGTGAAGCATAAGGTCGGAGCGAAGGACTTCTATACCAACGATATCACGGCATTCAAGGGCGGCTTTGCCGCACTCAGCGTTGACGGCTCCTTCCAGCTCGGCGGTCTGGCCAAGGATTCTCCGAACCTGAACTACGCCATTGCTCCGCTTCCGTCTTACAAGGATAAGAAGGCTGCGCCTGCCTCGTATTGGGCCAATGCCATTACGAAGAATGTATCCGGCAAAAAGCTGGAAGCCGCAACGGAATTCCTGAAATTCCTGACAAGCAAAGAGGTTCAGGAGCAATGGGCCGAGAAAGTCGGGGAGCTGCCGGCCAAGAAGGAAGTCGCCCAGCAGGAAAAATTCACCAAGGACGCGAAGCTTGGACCGTTCATTAAGCAGCTGGATTACGCGAACTCTCACTTCTTCGTCGATGAGAAGCTGGAGCGGGATTACTTCGTCGAAGCGATCGATAAAATTACGCTGAACAATGTCAGCTACAAGGATGCCTTCGATGAGCTGGTCCAGAAGACGCAGAAGCTGTATGACGAGTACTGGGCGAAGCAGGACAAAAAGTAAACCGGCCTAGCCGTTCGAAAGGAGAACTCTCATGGCCAAAAACGAGACGCTGCCCTTAACCGGGCGGCGGTCTTCTTCTCTTAGCGTCAAGCAGCAGCGGTACCTGTTCATCTACGGCTGCCTGCTGATCCCGCTTATTTTCTTCATTACGATCCGCATTCTGCCGATCCTGTACTCCTTCAACATCAGTGTAAGGGAATGGGACCTGCTGTCCGATGAGAAGCCATTTGTCGGGCTCGGCAATTTCGTTAATCTGTTCAACGATCCGGTCTTTCTCAAATCTCTGCGCAATACGGTGACTTACGTGCTCGTCGGTGTCCCCGGACAATTGGTCGTGGGGCTGGCCGTGGCTCTCTTAATTCAGCGGGTAACCCGGCTTAAAGGGTTATACCGGTTGCTTTATTTCTTGCCTTATGTGACAAGCGTCGTCGCAGTTAGCTGGGTATTCCGCTGGATATTCATGAAGAACGGCGTCGTGAACGGCATTCTGCTGGAGCTGGGGTTCCAGGCACAGCTCTTCCTGGGCTCGCCTACGCAAGCGATCTATCTGGTCATCGCGGTCATGATCTGGCAGGCACTGGGCTTTCAGATGCTGATCTTCCTGGCAGGGCTGGAGAATATTCCAGCGATGTATGAGGAGGCGGCCGCCATCGACGGCGCGAACTGGTGGCAGAGATTCATTCATATTACGCTGCCGCTGTTGAATCCGGTCATCGTGTTCTCGGTCATTATCGGAAGCATCAGCTTCCTTCAGTCGTTTACTCAGGTGCTTAACATGACGCTCGGAGGACCGCTCGACTCGACGCTGTCGCTCGTGCTGCATATTTACAATCTGGCCTTCAAGCACTTCAAGATGGGGGATGCCGCAGCCGCTACGGTGGTCCTGTTCGCCGTCATTCTCGTCCTGTCCCTGGTGCAAATGAAGCTGTTGAACAAGAAGATCGAACATTGAATGGGGGCTGGATGCAATGAGTGTTCAGGCGGTCTCGGCAGTACCGCAAAGGAGCGTGAAAGCCGCCTCCAGACGAAAACCGCTGCGGTGGTTGCCGTATGTGGTACTTAGTCTGGGCGGCGTGCTGATGATCTTTCCGTTCCTGTGGATGATCTCGACATCCCTGAAGGAACCGAAGGACCTCTTTACATTAAGTTTGTTTTCTACGACCTTGACCTGGAACAACTATATTGAGGTGTTTACCAAATCGCCCTTCTCGACCTGGCTGCTGAACAGTCTGATCGTGGCGGCCGTGACGACGATAAGCGTCTGCTTCTTCGATTCGATCATCGGGTACGTGCTGGCGAAGTTTAATTTCCGAGGGAAGAAGATCATCTTTGTCGGTATTCTCAGCACACTGATGGTTCCGACGGAGATGTTAATTATCCCTTGGTACATTCTGTCCGTGACATTCGATTGGGTGGATACATATTGGGGGATTATGTTCCCGGGTTTGATCTCGGCCTTCGGTATCTTTCTGATGAAGCAGTTCATGGAGTCGGTGCCGGAGGATTTACTCGATGCGGCACGGATGGACGGGATGAGCGAGTGGGGCATTCTGTTCAAGATTGCTGTGCCGCTGGTCCAACCGGCACTGGCGACGCTGTTCATTCTCTCCTTCCTAGGCAACTGGAACGCCTTCATCTGGCCTTTGATCGTCTCGATGACCGAGGAGCGGATGACGGTGCCGGTCGGTCTGTCGTTTTTCTCCAGTGAGCTGAAGGATTCGGCGGGCTGGGTCTTGATTATGACGGGCGCGACAGTCTCGGTCATTCCGCTTATCGTGATCTTCCTTATCTTTCAAAAACAAATCATTCGCGGTGTGGCCTTAACTGGGCTAAAATAAGAATAGTGGCAACATGGCTTTATACAGAGAGGAGCTGGACCCTATGTCCGTAAAAACAGCATTCGTATTCGCTCACCCGGATGATGAGACTTATCTCGCCTCCGCGTTGATCCGCAAGCTCGCCGATGAAGGCGAGCCTCCGGTTCTGCTCCTCGCAACACGAGGCGATGCGGGCCATAAGAACGGCGCCTATGCCCATGAGAAGGGCGAGCTGCTCGCAGACCGGCGCGAGCGCGAGATGGAGGAGGCGGCCGGAATTCTCGGGCTTGCTTCCGTCGAGCATCTGCGTTACCCCGACGGCAAGCTGAACGAGGTGGAGGAAGAAGAATTCGTGCAGCGCGTGGCCGAGTTCCTGAACCGGCACGGCGCGCAGACGGTAGTCACATTCCCTGAGGATGGAGGAAATTTCCACCCGGATCATGTGACGATCTCCAAGATCGCGACTAAGGCCGTGCTGAGCGGTCAGGCTACGACGGTCCGCAAGCTGTACTATATTCAATCGGCTACGCTAACCGAGAATGGGCATGAACCAGCCTTCCGGATCGATACGGAGCCGTATTGGCCGGTGAAGGCTGCAGCTTTGGCTGCTCACGAGTCGCAGCGGCTCGCGGTAGAGCGCTTTTTCGGCCCGCTTGGCGACGTACTGCCCGAGGCCCGGCGCTACGAGACGTTTGCGCTGGCCTGGGAAGCAGGCGAGTCCTGGCCCCGCAAGGCGGAGGCTTGGATTCTGGATGGGCTGCCGGAGCGCGTTCAGCCTTGATCCCGCACCATAGGCCCCGTGCCATCGCCTCCCTTATTAGGCTGGCTATAAGCTAATGGAAAAGGGTTGTCTCCGTCTTGATGACGTTGGAGACAACCCTTTTTTTCCTGCGCTGGGCACCTGCCGTGCGATTCGTTTCAGTTAGTCGACCGTTAACAATTGTTCGAAAAAACCGCCGATTTCAAGCTCGCGATCCACAAAATGCACTTCCAGAATCCAATCTCTTGGGCGTCCGCCTTGATCCGGCTCTCTCATATCGAGCTGGTTATCCAGGTGAATATAGTTCTCGACCTCATCCCCCTGCACAGACTCATGCGGGAACTCGCCGATGAGGTGGCCCGCATGCGGACCGCCAAACTCCCAGCCGTATTTAGCTGCCAGCTTGACCATATAAGCGAACAGCTCGCTGCCTGTAACATGCGGATTTGCTTCGAAATAGGTCTTGCCTTCCTCCCAAGCGAGCGCAACGTCGGCAGCTATTTTCAACTTCTTGGCGTCATGGCCGATGACGTAGGTTCTGCCAAAATCAGCCTCCCACTCCTCGAAGATGGGACCGAAATCCAGGAATACGATATCGTCGTCTGCCAATAGGAGGTCCGGTGGGTTCTCTCTATAGGGCAGCAGCGTGTTCCTACCAGCTCGTACGATTCGTTTATGCCAATACTTCTTGATGCCATACATGTCAAAGGCAAGATCGTACACTTCACGGTTGATCGTTTTCTCCGTTACACCGCTGCGCAATATCCCTCTTTCCTCGACAGCCGAGAAGAGTGCGAGGGCTTTATTCTCCGCCTCGCGGAGCAGAGCTTGTCTCGTCGTTTGCGTCAATGTTCTAAGCCTCCCCAATTGCATAGCTTGAAGATTTTTCTTCCATTTTTCTCCGATTTAGATCCTTGGTTCATTGTATCATGATCAGATCGAATTCAAAAGAAAATAACATGTACAGTTACTGGCATGATCATGGCTGCCTGCTGGATAGAGACAGATATTCAACCACGCGATGCTGTCCAATGTGACAGGAGACCTCTTCCCAAAAAGCTGGTTCTTCCGATACATTAAGTATCAAAAATGGCGAATAGAGACAGACATTTAGCCGCACGATGCTATCCAGTATGAATTAGGGAGGACCTCTTCCCAAAAAGCCGGGTCTTCTGATACAGTAAGTATCATAACTGGCGGATAGTGGCAGGATGCTGCCGCAAGAATAGGTGCGGGCCAGTACCGGGAGGACGGGAGCCGCCCGGCGGGGAGGAGCAGCATGTACAAGCTGGTATTGGTGGAAGACGAAGAGGATGTCCGGGAGGGCATTGCCGCAGAAATCGACTGGGCTGCCTGCGGGTTCGAGTTGATGGATACGGCGGAGAACGGGAAGGATGCCATGGATTTAGTCGAGCGCTGGGCTCCTGATGTGGTTGTCACGGATATCCGGATGCCGTTCATGGACGGGATGCAGCTGGCTGAGTGGATTCGCGAGCGTTATCCGGCCACCCGGATTATAATCCTGACGGGATTTGACGAGTTCGAATATGCCCAGAAAGCGATCCGGCTGCAGATCGACGAATATGTGCTGAAGCCCTTTTCCGCCCAGGAGTTGATCAACGCGATCTCGAAGGTCAGGACTCAGATAGACGGGGAAACCGAGCGAAGGAAGGATATGCTTACGCTGCAGGAATATTACCGCAAAAGTCTGCCGGTGCTGCGCGAGGTGTTTCTGACTTCCCTCGTCACGCGCAAGCTGCCCCGGAGGCAGATCGAGGAACAGTGCGCTCACTATCAGCTGGACCTTAGCGCGCAAGCCTATAATGTCGCCGCGATTCGCATTGATAAACCGGAGGAGACCGCTACGGGCGAGCATGCCTTCGAATCGCTGCGTTATTCTAAGGACGAAGAATTGAAAGCGTTTGCGGCGTTGAATGTAGCAGGAGAAATCGTAAGCCGAGAGCAGCTCGGGCTTATTTTCCTTCATAACGGGCTGCTGATTATTGTTGCGCTGCATGAGCAGCCGGCATCCCATGCTGTCTGGCAGCGGATGCTGGCGGTGATGGAAGAAATCCGGCAGAGCATGGAGAAGTACTTGAAAATCACCGTGACGGTTGGCATAGGCACGACCTGCAGCGAGGTGACCGAGCTGTCACATGCATTCAGCGATGCCGTGCTAGCGCTGGATTATCGGCTGATTCTCGGGGGAAACCGGCTGATCTGCATCAGCGATGTGGAGACGCGCTTTGTCGAGAAGCTACGCTTCGACGAACTGAAGGAGCAGGCCTTGGTCCGCTCTCTGAAGGTAGGGACGGTCCATGAGATTCAGCAGACGGTGGACGGGCTGTTCGAGGGAACCAGCGATGCAAGGGTTTCCGTCAAGGATTATCAGGTGTATCTGATGGAAATCCTGACGGTCATCCTCAAGGCGGCCAAGGATGCGCAAGCCGATCTGGAGGTGATCTTCGGTCCGGACTTCGCACCGCTGGCTGAGCTGAACGGCTGCACCGAGCTCGCCGAGGCCAAGGGCTGGATACTGAGCTTGTGCCTGCGCCTGGCGCAGGGCATTACCTCCGGTCGGCAGTACGCTTATAAATCATTGGTGGAGCAAGCCCGGTCTTATACATTGGAGCACTATCAGGATGCCGACCTGTCCATCAACAAAGTATGCAATCATCTGCATATCAGCGTCGGGTATTTCAGCAGCATCTTCAAGAAGGAAGCCAAGGTGACGTTCGGCGCTTACCTGGTGAACATTCGGATGGAGGCGGCCAAGGAGCTGCTGCGTACGACGGATCTGAAGGCGTTCGAGATCGCCGAGAGGGTCGGCTACATGGAACCGAATTACTTTAGCTTCAGCTTCCGCAAGGCCGTCGGAATATCGCCGAAGGAATACCGCAGCATGGCGGGTAACGGCGTGCTATGAACAGATGGCGTACCCGGATTCGCCAGCGGCTGATCGAATCGTGGAGGGGGCGCAGCATCCAGTTCATTCTTACAACCTCCTTCACCCTGATCACGGTGCTGGCCATCGTGATCGTCAGTGTTATGCTGTACGACAAGTTCTCCCGGACAGCGGAGGAAAATGCGTTTCTTGCGAGCGGCCAGATCGTGGGGCAGGTGACCTTCAACCTGGAGAGCTACTTGCAAAATACGACCCAGGTTTTTGCCTCCGTGGATGCCCGCGTCAGGCAAAGCGGCAGTCTGCAGGCCCGGGTCCTGCAGGAGCAGATCGGCACCCTGCTGGAATCGCGCAGCGACATCGTCTCCATGGCGCTGTTCAACGAGCAGGGCGAGCTGCTGGCCGGCTACCCCGACGCTGAGCTGCGAGGCACCACCTGGATGACCGAGCAGAGCTGGTTCCGCAGTGCGCTGGAGAACCCCAACCACCTCTCCTTCTCGTTGCCCCATGTTCAGAATCTGTACAAGGGCCACTACAAGTGGGTAGTGTCCCTTAGCAAGGGGATTACGCTGGAGCGAGGAGGCGTCAAGGAACAGGCCGTGCTGCTGATGGATGTCAATTTCAAGATGATTGATGATCTGCTGCGCCGGGTTAGTCTCGGGCAGAAGGGCTACGTGTACATCATCGACGAGTCGGCAGGCAGCATTGTGTATCACCCACAGCAGCAGTTGATTTACGCCGGGCTGAAATATGAGAACGTGGAGCAGGCGCTGAGGTATACCTTCGGCAGTTATATCGACTCTCCGAACGGGGAAAGACGGCTGATCACGATCAAAACCGTTCATAATATCGGATGGAAGGTGATCGGCGTCTCCTACATGGACGAGCTGCTGACGACGCGCAAGGAAATCGGGGGCTTTATCGTCTGGCTGCTGCTATTCGTCATTGTGTTTGTCCTGATGATCTCGGCGTTTCTGTCGGCGCGTATCTCCATGCCGATTAAGCGGCTGGAGCGTTCGATGCGCAAGGTGGAGCAGGGCGACTTCGATATTCACTTGGAGGTGCGCGGCGACGATGAGGTCGGGCGGCTATCACGGCGGTTCAATCTGATGGTTGCGCAGATCCGGGAGCTGATGGGGCAAATCATCGAGGAGCAGGAAACGAAGCGGAAGGGAGAGCTGGAGGTGCTGCAGGCGCAAATCAATCCGCACTTTCTGTACAATACGCTGAATTCCGTCGTTCGGCTGGCCGGGAGCGGCAAGGGCGAAGAGGTGATCACGATGATCACGTCGCTTTCGAAGTTTTTCAGGATTAGCCTCAGCCGGGGAAAGAGCCTGATTACCGTGCAGGATGAGCTTGAGCATGTGAAAAACTATCTGATTATCCAGAAAATGAGGTATAAGCGCAAGTTCGATTTCGAGGTTAGGGCCGAGGAGCAGGTACTAAGCTGTGTCACGCTGAAGCTGATTCTTCAGCCGATCGTGGAGAATGCGATTTACCATGGGATGGAGATGCTTGTGGACGAAGGGCATATCGAGATCCGGGCGGACCGGATCGGCAACCGGGTCAGGCTCCAGGTGCGGGATAACGGACCCGGCATCCCGCCGGATAAGCTGGCAAGGCTGCTGGCCGGAGACGCCAAGAGCGACAGCGGCTCCGGGGTCGGGCTTCGCAACGTACACGAACGGATCCGTCTGCAGTTCGGCCAGTCTTACGGGCTGAAGATGGAGAGTGAGCTGGAAGCGGGCACGACCGTGACCCTCTGGATTCCTTATGCCTTCTCAGAAGAGGAGGATCAGTCATGAGTAAAATGACCTCATCGGCTGCGCTATTGTCCTGCCTGCTGCTCGTCTCCTGCGGATCATCGGCTGCCGATGCCCAGCCTCGCAAGAACGAAGAGAAGCGGCAGATCGCGCTCGTCCTGAAATCCAGGGACAGCGACTTCTGGCAGGCGGTGCGCAATGGGGCTGAGGCTGCAGCCAAGGAATTCAACGTGGAGCTGGTTACGGAGGCTTCTGTGGATGAGGAGCAGGTGAATGAGCAGATTCACCTAGCAGAGGAGGCCGTCCATTATAAGCGCGATGCGTTGGTCGTGGCGGCCAACGATGGCAAGGCTGCCGCAGCTGCGGTGGAGCTGGCGGCAGCGGCACGGATGCCCGTTGTGGCGCTGGATACTGAGATCGAATCGCCTCGGGTGAGTGCTTTCATCGGCATCGACCATTACGATGCGGGTGTAAAGGCCGGACAGAAGCTTGCGGAGCTGCTCGGGGGGAAGGGAAGCGTCGCTCTCCTTGGCTTCAGGCAGGAAGATCGCAATGCCTCCGAGCGGGAGCGGGGCGTGCGGAGCGCACTGGGGGCGTATCCGGACATCAGCGTAAGCGAGACGGCCTACTGTGCCTCCGACCGTAAGCTATGCGAGGAGCAGACGGGCAAGCTGCTTGAGCAGGGGCAGGGCGAACCGCCAGCGGGAGTTATCGCGCTTCATGCGGTGTCCTCCAGCGGCATGGCCCGGGAGCTGGCGCGCCAAAGGCCGCGTGAGCGGGTCAAGGCGGTCGCCTTCGATATCGAGCAAGAGGATATCGAATATTTGCAGGAGGGCGTGATCCAGGCGACGATCACCCAGAATCCGTTCAGTATGGGGTATCTGGGGGTCAAGGCGGCTGTCGACCTGCTGCGCGGCGTGAAGCCGGCCGCTCGCTACGGTACGGGCACGACCGTCATCGACCAGCGCAATATGTTCTGGTCGGACAATCAGAAGCTGCTGTTTCCATTTGTAAAGTGACCTGCCGTCTTATTTCCCGACCCGAGAATAATTGCACCGGAGCTAGGCCCGTTTCCCGTTAGGGTGAACGGGCTTTTTCCTGGAACACAGCCGTCAAGACTCTACTCTGACGGTCTATGCGAAGATATGAGAATTTCGATAGAACAGATGAGAATATTGCATGTGCATTTTCAGCAAAATGCAACATAATGAAACTCGTAAGCTAGAGAAAGCTTCTTCCAATCTTACAATTAACTGGAGGTCTTGAAATGAGCAGAAAAGCAGTATCCTTGGTCATGGCGGCAGCGCTGGCCGCAACCGTAGCGGGTTGTGGCTCAAGTACGCCGGCAGCTAACACGAATAAAGGGGGAACGGCTGCAGGCACGACTAACGGCGGCAGCGCAGCTACAACGGCGGCAGCCAAGCAGTCGACGATCGGGGTGGCGATCTACAAATTCGACGATACGTTCATGACGGGTGTGCGTAATGCGATCACGACGGCTGCCGAAGGCAAGGCCAAGGTGGATATCGTCGACAGCCAGAACTCACAGCCGACCCAGAACGATAAGGTCGATCTGTTCATTACCAAGAAAGTGAATGCACTGGCCGTCAACCCGGTTGACCGCACAGCGGCAGGCGTTATGATCGACAAGGCGAAGGGCGCGAACATTCCGATCGTCTTCCTGAACCGCGAACCGCTGGCTGATGACATGAAGAAGTGGGATAAGGTTTATTATGTCGGTGCCAAGGCGGAGCAATCGGGCACGATGTCCGGTCAACTGGTCGTCGACTACTTCAAATCCCATCCGGAAGCGGATAAAAATAAAGACGGCGTCCTCCAGTATGTCATGCTGAAGGGAGAGCCGGGGCATCAGGACGCAGAGTTGCGGACAAAATTCTCAGTCAAGGCGGTTGAAGATGCGGGTATCAAGGTGGAGAAGCTGGCAGAAGACACAGCGATGTGGGACCGCGTCAAGGGTCAGGAGAAAATGGCCGCGTTCCTCGCTTCGCATGGAGATAAGATCGAAGCGATCTTCGCGAATAATGACGACATGGCGCTCGGCGCGATTGAAGCCCTGAAGGCCAAAGGCTACTTCAAGGATAACAAGTACATCCCTGTTGTAGGCGTAGATGCTACGGCACCGGCTCTGAAGGCGCTGGAAGACGGCACGCTGCTCGGCACGGTACTGAACGATGCCAAGAACCAAGGGAAAGCTACGCTGGAGCTGGCCAATGTGCTGGCAGCCGGTCAAGTGCCTTCCAAGGACAATACAGGCTATGAAATCACAGACGGCAAGTATGTCTGGATTCCTTACAAAAAAATTACCAAAGCGAATATGAACGACGCGAAGTAACAGCGAATAAAGCCGGGCAAGGCGGGGGAGAAGCGCTTGCTTCCCCCTTGTTCGGCCGCATGCGGAGCAGGGCCTCTTGATGGCTGCGGACATGGTCCGGCAAGAGGAGTTTCATAGGCAGGAGGCGCGACCCGATATGAGTGAAGCTCAATATGTACTGGAAATGAAGGATATTACCAAGGTGTTCCCTGGGGTCAAAGCACTGGACGGCGTAACCTTGAGGGTACGTCCTGGAACGGTGCATGCGTTGATGGGAGAGAATGGTGCGGGCAAGTCGACATTGATGAAATGCCTGTTCGGCATCTATAAGGCGGACGGCGGGGAAATTGTTCTGGATGGAAGCAAAGTTGAAATCAATAGCTCGAAGGATGCGCTTGCCCGAGGCGTTTCGATGATTCATCAGGAGCTGCATCCTGTGCCGTTCCGCAGTGTGATGGAAAACATTTGGCTCGGCCGGTTTCCGGAGATGGGGTTCGGGCCATTCAAAATAATCGATCATCGCAAAATGTATGAGAACACGGCGAAGTTGTTTCAAGAGCTGAATATGGATCTTGATCCCAGAACCATTGTCCGCAGCTTGTCCGTCTCCAAAATTCAATCGCTGGAAATTGCCAAAGCCGTCTCCTTTCACTCCAAAGTAATCGTCATGGACGAGCCGACATCGTCACTGACGGGCAATGAGGTCGAAGCGCTGTTCAAGATCATCAATCAGCTCCGTGATCAAGGAGTCTCCATTATTTATATCTCCCACAAAATGGAGGAGATCCTGCGCATCTCGGATGAAGTGACGATCATGCGCGACGGTCAACTGGTCGGCACTTGGCCGGCAGCCGAGCTCACGACAGAGCTCATCATCACGCGGATGGTGGGACGCGATCTGAAGGAGCGCTTCCCCGAGCGTCACAGCGAGCCGGGCGATATTCTGATGAAGGTCAGCGGGTTATCCTCGCCCTCTCCGAGATCGTTCCGCGACATCAGCTTCGACCTGCGCGAGGGTGAGGTGCTGGGGATCGGCGGACTCGTCGGCGCCCAGCGGACCGAGCTGATCGAGGCGATCTTCGGGCTGCGATCGATCACCTCCGGTGATATCAGCATTCGCGGGAAAAAGGTTCGCATCCGCAGGCCTGTCGACGCGAAGCGGCATAAAATCGCGCTGCTGACGGAGGAGCGGCGGGTGACAGGTATTTTCCCTGTGCTCAATATCAAGGAAAATACGATCATCGCCAACCTGGAGCGTTACCTCAATCCGCTGCGGCTGATGAACGACCAGAAGGCCAGAGCCGAAACCACGCAGAGCGTGGAGCGGCTCCGAGTGAAGACGCCAACCATTCATACGCTGATCAAGAATTTGTCGGGCGGTAATCAGCAGAAGGTGCTGCTCGCCCGCTGGCTGCTCACGGAGCCGGATATTCTGATGCTTGACGAGCCGACGCGAGGTATCGACGTCGGGGCAAAGTTTGAAATTTATTCGATCATCGCGGATTTGGCCAAACAAGGCAAGAGCATCATCATGATTTCTTCGGAAATGCCTGAGCTGCTCGGCATGTCGGACCGTATCATGGTTATGTCCGACGGGAAACTGTCCGGCATCCTCGACCGGAAGGATGCGACAGAGGAAGAAATCATGCGCCTGGCTGCCAAGCATCTGGGCTGACGACAGGAGGACTACGAAGATGAATACGAAAAAGATATCCGGTTTCGTTACGCAAAATGCGATTTACATCGTGTTGATTCTGCTGATCGCCGGGATCGCCTTGAAGGACCCGCGTTTTCTGGACATTGGCATATTGCGGGATATTCTATTGCAAAACTCCACTCGTGCGATCATCGCACTAGGTGCGGCGTTCGTTCTGATTACAGGGGGAACGGACTTGTCCTCGGGACGTGTCGTCGGTCTCTCGGCGGTGCTGTCCGCTTCGATGCTGCAAATCAGCGACTACCCGCGCCGGTTTTTCCCTGATCTGCCTGAGCTGTGGGTGGGTCTCCCGATTGTGTTCGGCATTCTCGCAGGCCTGGTTGTGGGCCTGATCAACGGATGGGTTGTCGCCAAGCTCAATGTGCCGCCATTTATCGCCACGCTGGGCACGATGGTTATCGTCTACGGAGTTAACTCGATTTACTTCGATATGAAGCCGAACGAATCCCAGCCGATCGCCGGCTTGCGTCCTGATTTCACCAATTTCGGCTCCGGCTTCTTCGGGCCGAACGGACCTTATTCCATCCCTTACATCGTTCTTATCGCCGTTGCCGTAGCTGTGATTGTCTGGATTATCTTCAATAAAACGAGACTTGGCAAGAATATGTACGCGATCGGCGGCAACGTACAGGCAGCGACCGTATCCGGTATTCATGTCGCTCGCAACCTGATCGGCATCTATGCGATTGCAGGCGCTCTGTACGGACTGGGCGGTGTACTGGAGGCAGCGCGCACAGGCGGCGCCACCAATAACTATGGCAACATGTACGAGCTCGATGCCATCGCGGCCTGCGTAGTGGGCGGCGTCTCGACGGCAGGTGGGATCGGAACCGTGCCCGGCGTATTGGCGGGCGTACTGATCTTCGGAGTTATCAACTATGGCCTGACATTTATCGGTGTCAGCCCTTACTGGCAATTGATCATCAAAGGTCTAATTATCGTAGCAG
Organism: Paenibacillus filicis; assembly: GCF_038070315.1. Taxonomy (NCBI): domain Bacteria; kingdom Bacillati; phylum Bacillota; class Bacilli; order Caryophanales; family Paenibacillaceae; genus Paenibacillus; species Paenibacillus filicis. Next base: position 125,536 of record NZ_JBBPCC010000009.1, read on the forward strand.
CCGTTGCATTCGATATCCGCAAATATGTAGCCAAGAAATAAAGAAATATAGGTTTTGAGAAAAGGGCCGCCAGCATCCAAGTGCTGGCGGCTTTTTGCCGTTGCGGCAGGGCAAATAGGGAGATTTGAATAATTTCGTTGACAAACAGGGCACGGATATGATACAAATATTACATGAAAGTTTACAAACTTTTTGTAAGTAAGTATATATAAATTATTTGTGAATGAATCATTACCGATTTATTCCGGGAGATGAGGAACTATAATGTCAACTGTGTTATTTGTCAAAGCGAACAATCGTCCTGTCGAGCAAGCGGTAAGTGTCAAGCTGCATGAAGCGTTTCTGGAAAGCTACAAAGCTTCCCATCCTGAGGATACGGTGATCGAGCTGGATCTGTTCGCCGAGACTCTTCCATATCTCGATTCTAACATGATTACAGGCATGTTCAAAACGGCTAAAGGCTTCGAGCTTACAGCCGAAGAGCAAGCCGCTGCAGCAACAGCCAACCGCTATCTGGATCAATTCCTGGCTGCGGACAAGGTCGTATTCAGCTTCCCGCTTTGGAACTTTACGCTGCCTGCAGTCTTGCACACGTATATGGATTATCTGGGTCAAGCCGGCAAGACGTTCGGCTACACGGCTGAAGGTCCGGTAGGTCTTGTCACGGACAAGAAGGTAGCCCTGCTGAATGCCAGAGGCGGCGTTTACTCCGAAGGTCCTGCAGCGGCTGTAGAAATGTCTGTCAACCTGCTGACGAACGTGCTTGGATTCTGGGGCGTTACAGACATCACGAAGATTATCGTAGAGGGCCACAATCAATTCCCGGACCGCGCGCAGCAAATCATCGCCGATGGTGTGGAGCAAGCGACCGTGGCTGCCCGCACGTTCTAAGTCATAGTTCTGATTCTTCCATATGATATGAAGAAGCCTGTACCGGATTGTCGGTTCGGGCTTTTTTTGTCGTAATGAGCAAAGCCGTTTATACGATTTTCATTCATCAAAAGCTTGAATTTGGAAATACTATGATCTTATCGGTCATGACAAATTTGTGATCGCACTATGCTGCCGCTCGGTTCGTCAAGGCCAGAAAGAATAAGAAAAAACTTGAATCGGCCTCTTCTGCTCTGAGATCCTGAAGCAAGCGGCATAGACTGGCGAGGGAAATAAGGAGGTACACGGTGGTGAGCCGTCAGAAATTGCACGAGAAGCTCAAGATGAAGGAAGTTGAACCGAAACACGGTGAGCAATTCAACAATTTGCTTCGCTATGTGTTTAATATTACGAATCACGACCTACAAACGGTAGGCTGGGAGAACGGAGAGATTGCCCAGGCGAAGCTTCCAGTATTGGAGCAAGCCGATGTGCTGGGCTGGTTTAATGGAGATCAGCTCATCTCGCAGCTGGCTGTGTATCCGTTTCAGGTGAATATTTTTGGGAAGGCTTACGAGATGGGCGGGCTAACGGGAGTCGGCACTTACCCCGAGTACTCCAATCTTGGCCTGATGAATAAACTGATGCGCCAGGCCTTGGCCAATATGCGGGATCGGAAACAGTCGATTTCTTATTTGTATCCCTACTCCATACCTTATTACCGCAACAAGGGCTGGGAATTTATTTCGGATAAAATATCGTTCGAAGTGAAGGATACCCAATTACCCAAATTAAAAAATGTTCCTGGAAATATGGAACGTGTAACGATCAAGCATGCGGATATCAAACGGGTTTATGATCGTTTTGCCTTGCAAACCCATGGGGCTATGCTTCGAAGTGAGCTGGCTTGGGAAGAATATTTACGCTGGGATCTGGAGGATATGATAGCAGCTATCTATTACGATGCGGAAAATCAGCCCACCGGCTACTTGTTGTATTGGATTGATCAGGAAGTGTTCTATTTGAAAGAGATCGTATTTATCAATCAGGAATCATGGGCAGGTCTGTGGAATTTCATCAGCGCCCACTTCTCTATGATTACGAAGGTCAAGGGACATACGTATACCGACGAGCCCCTTGCTTTTCTGCTGGATGATGGCGATATTAAGGAAACCATCATTCCTTATTATATGGCGCGTATTGTCGATGTCAGCCTGTTTGTGGAGCAATATCCATTTCAAAAGCAAGAAACGGACGGCCAGCTTACAATCGCTCTGCATGATCCGATGCTGGAATGGAATCATGGGCTATTCACCTTAACCGTGGACAAGAGCGGCCAGGGACAGCTGGTTAAAGGGGGTGAAGCCCGCGATGCCGAATTGGATATCCAAACGCTGACCACGATGCTGATGGGCTACAAACGTCCCTCGTATTTAGCGCGGATCGGGCGTTTGAAGGCAAATGAAGCTGCCGTTGAGGTGCTCGAACAGTGGATACGACGTCAGCACCCGTACTTCTCCGATTATTTTTAATCAAGCATCCGGCCGCCTATCGGCGGATTAGGCTGAGGCCGGTAGGCGGCCATAGCAGTAAGGCTGTGCAAGTGCGATCCTTGAGTCGCAGTTGCACAGCCTTGTTTGTCGTCTGGACGGCTCAGCTACTTGCGGACAAACAGCCGCTCGATGGCGTGATCCGGTCCTTTGCGAAGAATGAGCTTGGCCCGGCCCTTGGTGGGCCGTATATTTTCACGCAGGTTCAGCGCATTGATCTCTTTCCAGATGCCTGTAGCGGTATGATTGGCTTCGTCCTCGCTCAGGCTCGCATAGCGGTGGAAGTAAGACTGCGGATTGCGGAACGCCGTATCGCGCAGCATGAGGAAGCGCTCCACATACCAACGCTCGATATCGCGTTCATCGGCATCCACATAGATCGAGAAATCGAAGAAGTCGCTGACGAACACTTTGGCATCCCGGGTAACCTGAAGGACGTTGATACCCTCGACGATCAGGATATCCGGATTGTGGACCAGCTGGGCCTCGCCCTCTACGATATCGTAGGACAGATGGGAGTATTGCGGGACGACGATATCCGGCTTGCCTGCCTTGATATCGCGGATGCATTGCAGCAGCTTCTTGGTGTCATAGCTCTCCGGGAAGCCCTTGCGCTTCATCAGGCCGCGCTCCTCCAGCACCCGGTTAGGGAACAGGAAGCCGTCGGTCGTGATCAGGTCGACCTGCGGGCGCCAGGGTTCACGGGACAGCAGCGCCTGGAGCAGGCGCGCTGTCGTACTCTTGCCGACCGCGACGCTGCCGGCGATACCGATGACGAATGGCACCTTCTCCCGCTTATGCTGCAGGAAGGTGGCAGAGGCCTCGTGAAGCTGCCGGGCCGCCGAGGCCTGAAGATGGATAAATCTCGATAGCGGCAAATAGATGTCTTCGACTTCCTGGAAGGAAATCCGGTCGTGGAAGCCCTTGCGGCGGTCAAATTCCTCGCGGCTGATCGACGGCGTGGAGCTGTAGCGCAGCTCCGACCATTCTGCGCGGTTCATTTCAAAGTAAAGGGAGTAGGGATCCATATCTGCTAATACCTCGCGCTCAATGTCGTATTTTCAAATATTAGCACAACTATCGTAAAAAACAAGACTTGGCAAGCGCTTTCGATGAGGCATGGGATGCTTTTTCTGTGCGCGTAGGCTAAGATTGAAGAAGAATCAGGCGGCAGTTCGAACCGCCGGAAGGAGGTGCGCGATTCTTGAGCGAACGACCCCAGGAGTTATTGACCAAGCATGAACAAATCATGCGATATATTGAAAATCTCAGTGTCGGGGCCCGTATCTCAGTGCGTAAAATCGCCCAGACGCTGGAGGTGAGCGAAGGTACGGCATACCGCGCTATCAAGGAAGCGGAGGCGGAGGGCCTGGTCAGCACCAAGGAGCGGACGGGTACGGTCCGGGTCGAGAGCCGCGAGCGGCACCAGTTCGACCGGCTGACCTTCGACGAGGTCGTGCATATCGTGGACGGTGTGACGCTTGGGGGCGCCGCTGGCCTGCATAAGACGCTGAACAAATTCGTCATCGGCGCGATGCAGCTCGAGGCGATGATGCGGTATGTGGAGCCGGGCAATCTGCTGATCGTCGGCAACCGCAGCCAGGCGCATCTGTATGCGCTGGAGCAAGGAGCTGGCGTGCTGATCACGGGCGGATTTCAAGCATCGCCGGAGGCGCGGGAGCTGGCCGACCGGCTGGAGCTGCCGATGATCGGGAGCAGCTACGATACCTTCACCGTCGCGACGCTGATCAACCGGGCGATTCATGACCGGCTCATCAAGAAGAAAATTATTCTCGTCCAGGATATTATCCGGACGGATACGGATGTTCATTATTTGAAGGGAACCGATACGGTGCAGGAGATGCAGGAGCTAGTCGCCCGGACCGGCCATACGCGTTATCCGGTCGTAGACGACTACCATCGTCCGATCGGCATCCTGACGACCAAGGACGTGCTGGGCGCCCAGCCTGCAGATCCGGTGGAAAGCCACATGAAGCGCAATCCGCTGACTGTTCACGTGCAAACCTCCGTCGCTTCGGCCAGCCATCTGATGGTCTGGGAGAGCATTCAGCTGCTCCCTGTGGTGAGCGACCACAAGAAGATGCTCGGCGTCATCAGCCGCAGCGATGTGCTCAAGGCGATGCAATTCATCCAGACACAGCCGCAATACGGCGAATCGTTCGAGGATCTCATCTGGGCGGGCTTCGAGAAAGTCCGAGATAAGAACGGCAAGGTACTGTTCCGCGGCACGATTACGGCACAGATGACCAATCATGTCGGGATGGCGTCCGAGAGCGTGCTGACGACGCTTATGAACCAGGCTGCACTGCGGATGGTCAAGGAGCACCGCCGGGGAGACCTGATTCTGGACAGCTCCTCCAACTACTTCCTGATGCCGATTCCACTGGACAGCGTGGTCGAGGTAAGACCCGTGATCATAGAACTGAGCCGGCGTTTCGGCAAGATCGAGGTAGAGCTGGAGCTGGGCGGCGTACGGATGGCGAAGTCCATGTTTACCGCCCGGCTGATGGATTGATTCATGTCGTATTTTTATATAGACGATGTCGCCAAATTGCACTAAAATTATAAAAAAAACTATGGTACATTAATCCCAGGATGTCTCAAATTTAGAGTTGAAGGAGAGAGCTATCTTGGCTTTACGCATTGGTAAAATCAGTTATTGGCATGTACATGCCTGGGACTATACGAAGCAGGCGCAGCAACACCCCGATACAGAGATTGCAGGCGTATGGGACGAGGACGCCAGCCGCGGCAAGGAAGCGGCCGATAAGCAGGGCGTGCCGTTCTACGAGTCGCTTGATGAGCTGCTAGCCTCGGATATCGACGCGGTTATCGTCGATGCGCCGACCCGGCTGCACCGGGATGTGATCGTGGCGGCTGCCAAGGCCGGCAAGCATATTTTCACCGAGAAGGTCATTGCTCCAACGGTGAGCGAGGCTCGCGAAATTCTCGCGGCCGTCGAGGCCAGCGGCGTGAAGCTGACGGTATCCCTGCCGAGGCTTAACGATGGTTATACGCTGAAAATCCGCGAGCTGCTGGAACAGGAGATTGTAGGCCGCATCACGCAGGTACGCGTCAGATTATCGCATAACGGCGCAATTGCGGATTGGCTGCCGCAGCATTTCTATAGCCTTGAGGATTGTCTGGGCGGAGCCTTGATCGATCTGGGCTGCCATCCGATGTATCTGACCCGTCTGCTGCTCGGCGAGGAGCCGGTGGACGTGACGGCGCAATACGGCTATATCACAGGCAAGGAAGTCGAGGACAACGCCGTGTCGGTGCTAACGACGAATTCCGGCGCGATCGGCATCGTGGAAGCGGGCTTCGTCAATAGCTTCTCTCCCTTTACGGTAGAGGTGCATGGTACAGAAGGAACACTGCTCTACGGGACGCCGGAGGAGAAGCTGCTGCTGCGCACGAAGCGTCAGGATGGAGCTTTCGCCGACAAGTGGAATGAGATTCCACTGCCAGACCGTCGTGAGAGCGCCTTCGATCAATGGGTCGGGCATATTGCGAATGATACGACTGCTGAGGAAAACATCCGACTTGCGCTGGATCTGACGGCGCTGATGGAAGCCTCTAACCGGTCTGCGCTGGAGCGGCGTGCAGTCCGCTTGGATGAGCTGGGCCTGTAACCCGGCGAGATAGCTCTCAGCAGACCCGGGCGGTATGACTCTGAAAGCGGAGGAATGATATGATCGGATTTCCGTACGAAGTGATGATGGAGCGGAGAGAAGCTCTGGAGCGGCTGGATCTGCGCGTACGCTGGGGGCGCTATGAGATCCGCGTGCTGCGGTTTCATATGACCACGTTTGCTTCGGGCAAGACCTGCAGCTTTCACAAGCATGCGGAGTTCGAATTTCACTTTATCCCGAGCGGCGCAGGCAAGGTCGTCATGGTCGACCGCCCCTATGAGCTGAGCGAAGGCATGCTCTATGTAACTGGCCCGGGCGTGATGCATTACCAGGAGGCACATACGGCCGATTCGATGGAGGAGCTTTGTCTGCATATCGATATCATAGACCGGATCGCCCGGGGTGGAGAGGGCCGTGAGGTCTGCAGCATGGACCGGTGGGAAATGGCTGAAGCTGATGACTGTGTCAGCAAGCTGCAAGCGCTTCCTCTCGTGCCTACACTCGATGTGCATCAGGCCATGCCCTTCTTTCTGGAGGCTTACCGGGCTTGCTGCGACAACTACTCGGGATCTTACACGACCATCAAGCAATGCATCGTGCAGATTATGCTGCGGACGGTACGTGCCTATGATGACGGCAAGCTGCAGCTGGAGCTGCCGGAGCGCGATGTCAATGCGAGCCGGTACCGGTTCGTCGTGCAGTACATCCGCTCGAACTATGCCAGCCCGCTGACGCTCGAGGATGTTGCCGATAAGCTCAATGTCAGTTCCCGGCAGCTGCAGCGTATTCTTAAAATGTATCACCCGGGAAGCTCCTTCCGCGGCATCGTTGAGGATGTCCGGCTCGAAGCGGTGTGCCGAAGGCTGGACGAATCCGATCTTCCCGTAGAGAAGATCGCGATACAGGAGGGCTTTGCCAACGGCAATTATCTGCACGCGGTGTTTCGCAAGCGGTTCGGCATGACGCCGTCCCAATACCGCGGGCGCAATACTCCGGCTCACTTACCTATATCCCTATAAGGAGGACACCAACATGTCCCGTATTTACCGAATTGCCATCGTAGGCTGCGGCGGTATCGCCAAAGGCAAGCATCTGCCAAGCCTCAGCAAGCTGTCCAATATCGAACTGGTTGCCTTCTGCGATATCGTCGAAGAACGCGCTCAAGAGGCAAAAGACCAATACGGAGCAGAGGGCGCAGCGGTTTACACCGATTATCGCGAGCTGCTTAATGATAGCTCGATCGATATCGTGCATGTGTGTACGCCGAACGACTCCCACGCGGAGATCTCTATTGCCGCTCTGGAATCCGGCAAGCACGTCATGTCCGAGAAACCAATGGCCAAGACGGCAGCTGACGCTAAGCGGATGCTGGAAGCGGCTGAGCGTACGGGCAAGAAGCTCACTGTTGGCTACAACAACCGTTTCCGTCCGGACAGCCAGCATCTGAAGAAGCTGTGCGAGGGAGGCGAGCTGGGCGAAATTTATTATGCCAAAGCTCATGCCATCCGCCGCCGTGCCGTTCCGACATGGGGCGTATTCCTGGATGAAGAGAAGCAGGGCGGAGGTCCGCTGATCGATATTGGGACGCATGCGCTGGACTTGACGCTGTGGATGATGAACAATTACAAGCCGAAGGTTGTACTCGGCACCTCGTACCACAAGCTCAGTCAGACTGAGAATGCGGCGAATGCCTGGGGGCCTTGGGATCCGTCCAAGTTCACCGTCGAGGATTCCGCGTTCGGTATGATCGTGATGGAGGATGGCGCGAGCATCGTACTGGAGTCGAGCTGGGCGCTCAATACGCTGGAAGTCGACGAAGCGAAGTGCACGCTGAGCGGGACCCAGGGCGGCGCGGATATGAAGGGCGGCCTGCGGATCAATGGCGAGAAGCACAGCCGTCTGTACACGAGCGAAGTGGAATTGAAAGCCGGTGGCGTAGCCTTCTACGACGGTAAAGCCGAGAAGGATGCCGATCTGGAGATGAGACGCTGGATCGAGGCGATCGACGAGGACAAGGAGCCGGTCGTGACACCTCAGCAAGCCTATGTCGTCTCCCTCATTCTCGAGGCGATCTATGAATCCTCCCGCACAGGCAAGGCCGTTTATCTGGACGTATAGTATCGTGCATCGAAAATCAGACCGTTTCCTGTTTCCAGGGAACGGTCTTTTTGGTGCTTGGCCGCATGAACAGCTAAGGCGTACAAGTTTCGGCATATCACAGGCAGATGACGGAGGAAGCGCCGCGAATCTTACAGCGTCTTTACATGCAATGGCTTCCGGGAAATAAAGAGTGCCGCTGCCACCACAACAATAGCGACCAGAATGCCCGACTCTCCTGTCCACAGCAGCGCATTCTTCCCTTGGGTGAAGGCGTCGAAGACGTCCTGGATGATCGCATTCCAAGCTGCATGCAGCAGGACGGCAGGCCATACGCTGCCTGTAGATAACCGCAATCGTCCGATGATGCATCCGAAGGCGGTGATTGTGATCATAAACAGAACGACGGAGAGTACAGGGTACGGACCGGAATAATAATTCCCTGCAAGGATCATCGGAAGATGCCAGATTCCCCAGATGATTCCGCTTGTCAGGATAGGGAAGGGGATACGGGCGTCGATCAGACGGGTAAGCATATAGCCCCGCCAGCCTAATTCCTCCCCAGCGCTGCCGATCAGGCCCAGCGCCGTCCCGGCGAACATCTGCATGAGTAAGAGTCCCACAAATACGATAACAGGCGAAGCTTTAAGAGAAGTTTCAGGTGTGACAACCTCCACAAGTCCTGTGATCCAGGCTGTACCGTAGGCCGCAAGACCAATAATCACAGGAAGCAGCAGAATAAACGGCAGGGTTCTGAGCGTTTTCCGCCCGCCTATCAGCAGGGAGATATCGGCTTTTCCTTCGCGCAGCAGCAAGCGGGTGAAGATGGAGGCTAGACCAGGCGTCCACATCAGAAACAAGACACCAAGATCAGCGATCTTCATGGCAAGCACATAGCCAAGGATGGAGAGCGGGATAAGAAATGCGAAAAAGACAAGAAGTCCCCGACGGGCAGAACGAACAGGGGATTTTAGCCTGTTCGGAACGATGGCAGGCGTGCCGCCATAGCTGGTTTTCATGAATGAGTTGCTCCTTTTGTGAAAAGTATGTAGGTCCTGATGTAGTATAACATCGCACGTACATGGTCTGAACAAACTGAAGTCCAGCCCATTCCTAGTCCAAAGTCTAGACATTCACTTGACATAATTTGTAGCAAGGGTACGGGGGAAAGCTTATGGATCACGCTTGTACGTGTCCCTTTACATCAAATTTATATTGCAATTTATGTAAATTACGTTATGATAAAAGATAGTTCATAATGCCTAATGTGAACTTATCTAACGCCCCGGGATGAAGGTTTTCTTGTCTTCAAGATTAGAGGGAGCACGGAAGAATGAATAGGATCAGGATGAAGCGTAGGGGGATTATCTAGCATGAAATTAACCATAGGTAAAAAGTTGTACGGCAGTTTCAGTGTGATTCTGATCTTTCTGATCGTGCTGGGGATTATTGCTTACACGGCATTGGCCCGGGTGGTCGGTTCCTATGAGGACATGATCGGACGGCGGGCATCCTTGCTCATTCTTATGAAGGATATCCAGGTCAAGGCGATCGAGCAGAACAGCAGCCTGAAGGAGTATCTGCTGATGGGCAGCGAGTCCTCCAAGAATAAGACGGTGGCATCGAATACGGAAACCAGTGAATCCATCACGCGGGCCATGGAGCTGGCCAAGTTACAGGATCATAAGGATTTACTGGCCGAGCTATCCGAATTGAATGGGACCTATCTGGAGCTGGCGAAAACCGTCATGGCGGCCTCGACGCTCAAGCAGGGTCAGGATATAGCCACGCAGAATACGTTTCCGATCGGCCTCAAGATCGCCAGCGATGCCAAAAAACTGGCCGACGATCAGCAGAAGCTGATGGACGAGGGTGCGGCGGCTAACAGCAAGCTAATTGAGGGAGCGAATACGCTGCTGGTCATCACGATTCTTCTGTCCATCGTCGTATCCGCTGTACTCGGCACATACATATCCAGGCATTTGTCCAGGCCGATTGTCGCTTTGTCGCAAGCCGCCAGACGCATTGCTTCCGGGGACCTCAGAACGACAGGTGTCTCAGTCAGCAATAAGGATGAACTCGGAGAGCTGGCTTTATCTTTCGGGCGGATGGGGGAGGAGCTTCGAGGCTTGATCCGTCAAATTCAGGATTCCGTGGAGCATACGGCAGCCAGCTCGGAGCAGCTTACCGCCAGCTCCGGCCAGTCGGCGGAGTCGGCCAGCGGCATGGCAGGCGCGATTCGCACGATTGCAGCAGGCAGCGGCATGCAGGCGGCCAGCGCGGACGAATGCGCGACTGCGATGCAGGAGATGGCCTCCGGTCTGCAGCGGATTGCGGAGTCATCCGCGGATGTAGCCGATATGGCCGCTCATGCGATGAGTCGTGTCGACGGAGGGCACACCGCCCTGCAGCTGACGATTGATCGGATGGACAGCATCCTGGAGACGGTACAAAGCGCCTCCGGGCAAGCCTCCGAGCTCGATGCCCACTCCAAGCAGATCGGGCAGATCGTAGGACTGATCGCAGACATCTCGCAGCAAACGAACTTGCTGGCCTTGAATGCATCTATTGAAGCGGCCAGAGCGGGAGAGCATGGCAAGGGCTTTGCTGTGGTTGCCGAGGAAGTGAAGAACTTGGCTGCTCAAACTAAGGAATCGGCAGGCCGGGTAGAGCACATTATCCGCCTGATCCGGGACAGCACGGGCAAGATCGTCGAGGCAGTCGACGTGAGCGTGCAGGAGGTCCGGACGGGGAGTCAGGCCGTTAACGAGGCAGGGGAAGCATTCACGGAGATTCGCGAAGCGATGCGTAGCGCGGTGCATCAGATTCAAGAGGTGTCGGCTTCCTCCGAGGAAGTATCGGCGGGTTCGGAGCAGGTGCTTGCGGCCGTCGAAGAAGTGTCCCGCATCTCGCGGGACATCTCGGAGCATACCCGGCAGGCCGCTGCAGCTACCGAGGAGCAGCTCGCTTCTATGGAGCAGATCGCCACATCGGCGTCCGGCTTGAGTGAGCTAGCTCAGACGCTCCAGACGAAGGTCCGCACGTTTACGATCGAATAGGCATATTCAGCCAATTTTCAGCTAACCTTTGGTTTGCGCTCAGCGGAGCTTCATGTTCGTTTCAGATTTCTTCTTTATGATGGGTCTTGTAGCAGCCCAAACCCATTCTAATCACAAAGGAGAATGAACACATGAATCCCATGATGAAGAAGATCGCAACAGGAACCTTGGCAGTCGGACTATTGGCAGGAGGGGCCGGCGTTTATTATTCACAAGCCTTTGCGGCGACGGATTCTTCCGCTCCAGCAGCAGACAGTCAGGCAGCAGGCAAAGCGCCTAGAACCCACGGTGGTGAAAAGGGTGCCCGGGGTCCGTTTGGCGGCGACTTCAAGCGCGGCGGAGGCGGTCTCGTGGAGCAAACGGCAACGGTGCTTGGCGTCGAAGCTTCGGTGATCCGCGACGAGCTTAAGCAGCAGAAGACACTGGCGCAAATTGCGCTGGACAAGGCTAATCTGAGCGAAGACGCCTTCCTGCAGAAGCTGCTGGATGCGGAAAAAACGAAATTGACGGAGCAGGTCACAGCGGGCAAGCTGACGCAGGCTCAGGCCGATGAGCGGATAGCTGGACTGTCCGAGCGGATTCAAAAAGAAATTACGGCAGTCGGCGGTTCGTTCGATGGCAAGGGAGGAGGGCATGGCGGTCAGCCAGGCAAAGGAGGCTTCCCAGGTGGAGGCCGAGGCGGCTTTGGACCGTTCGGCAGTCCGGAAGCCTTGTCGTCCGCGCTCGGCTTGACCAAGGATGAGTTGTCCGCTGCCCTGAAGGAAGGGAAGTCGCTCACCGAAATTGCAGCGGATAAAGGCATCGACAAGGATCAGCTTGTCAGTAAAATTAAAGACTCACTCGATGAGCCGATCCGTCAGTTCATCGACCGGAAGCATACGGGCAAGGAGCAGCCGCCAGCGCCTGCTTCCGGCACGGCGACGGATGCAACAAGCGGTGCAGGAGCCTAAGCCGCTCGAAGTATAGCTCCATAGGTATAGAAAGGCCGGTTCGCCTCCTGATGGGAGGGGAACCGGCCTTTTTGTGTTTGGAAGGAGTTGCGACAGAGAGTCCGTGGGCTACTTCGGACTGCCCGGGAAATCCAGGCCAGCAGCTACTTCTGGATCGTTTCGAGCAAGCCGTTGGTAAAATACAAGTAGCTGTCATTGCCGATGCCAAGTCCGCGGTATACCCATTGCTCCGAGACGCCAAGCACGGTTTTCATCTCGTTGATCTTATTCGGCTTGCCCCAGGCGAGTTCCGCTTGTTCCCGGGTCATGCCGATTTTGACCTTACCCTCGCGAATCAGGCTCTTGATTGATTCGGACCAGTTAAAATCATTAAGCGGGTCTCTAATATAGAAAGAATCGATAAGCTGATCGAGGGAGGAGAACGTATAGGTGATCTCCTGCTTGCCATTGCTGAGGGTGACCTTGGCACCGTTGTAGCTGATCACAGTCAGCGGCTCAAATTCATGAAATTGTGGACCGGAGAAATCATGGCCGGCGTACGGCAGAGTAGCCGCCCATAGCTTCGGATATTCCTTCCAAATGTTCTCGGCCCCAGTGTCCAGAGCAAGCTGCTTGATCCCTTTGGCAATCACGGCGTCCTTCCCCCAGGAGGCATCCTTGCTTAGATCGGCTGCGGTCAGATCGATGCGATGATTGTCGCCCCAAGCGGCTTTCATGTCCATATACTCCGTAAGAAAGGCAACCGGCACATAGATGACATCCTGCTCAGAAATCGGCGGATACTCCAGGCGTGCGCCATGCTCGTCCATGCCACGGCCGTAATAAGTCATCAGGCTGCTGTCCGAACGGATGAGCAGGATACGCTGCGGCAGATTGATTCGGAGAATGCCGTCCACGGATTCCGCCGAGATCTTGAGCTTGCCGAGCAGGCTCCATAGTGGAACATGCACCGCATTGTTGCGCACGATCGGTGCAAAGTCAGATTGGAGATAGCTGCCGTTGACATAGATCTGATAGCCCTGAGCGCCGGCTGGAGGGGAATCCTCCGAAGCAGATGAGTTTTTTTGAAGACCGGTAGGTTTGCCCTCGTTCCAGGCGCCCTGGTACCAAATATCGCCATAGATCGAAGTACCACGTACGGCTTGGCCTTGACCGTGAGGCAAGCCGTTCTTCGTCTCCCCTTCATAGACAAAGCCGGTTCCCTCCCACTCGTAGTAAGGATGGGTACTGATATACAGCTCCTTGTCCTTCGTCACGACTTCAGCGTACTTCTTCTCCGCATTCCAGCTCACCGAAGCGCCGAATGCCTCGGTGACGAAGCGCAGCGGGACGAAGGTTTTTTCGTCAAGAATTTGCGGAGCAGTCTCCAGCGTCTTTCCTTTTCCGTTGACCTGAACGTCATGGTCGCCAATCGTGAGCTTGACGGTCGAGCCGTCCTTGTCCAGGGTAATCGACTTGGTAGCGGCTTCCCAGGTCAGCTTGGCGCTCAGCACATCCGTCAGATCTCGCAGCGGGACGAGCACGCTGCCTTGTACCAATACGCCGATATCCATATTCAGAGCTTCCTTGGTCTTGGCTGCGGGCTTGTCAGCCCCTGCGGCCACGGCTGGCCATACTCCGCAGAACAGCATCCCGCTCAGAGCCAGGGCGGTGGCGGACCGTCTCCAACTTGTTTGTTTCATAGATAAACCCTTCCTTCGTATGATCTAAAATTATGGCAATTACCCAATCTATTCCATGGGGTTAAGAATAATATCGGTTGGACATCGGTTTTCCATTAATTTCAATCCGGCTGCAAGATTCTGGATCGCCAAGGTTCCATAGATCACGATGCTATTCCGGTGGGTCCTGTAAGGTTTGGGTTTGGGCAGAAGATGCGGGTATTCTTCGGGTTTCATAGAGCCCGGAATGAGCCTTAACCCACTTGAAGGCATGGTAAGCTAACACCTTGAGCACGGCATAGCCGGGAACGGCGAGGAGGATACCGATGATACCGAACAGATTGCCTGCGGTCAGGATGACGAAAATAATCGTCACGGGATGAATATGCAGCGACTTGCCCATGATTTGAGGGGAAATGAATTTGCCCTCGATCAGTTGCACAACCGTCCAGACGACAGCCATCTTCAGCAGCATAGCTGGCGAGGTAACTGCCGCCACGATCAGGGCGGGTGTAATCGCGATAATCGGGCCCAGATAGGGAACGATACTTGTGCAGGCGGCGATGGCGGCCAGCACGAGCGAGTAGTCCAGACCGATGATCAGGTAGCCGGCATACAGCAGAAAACCGATGCAGCAGCTTACGATGAGCTGTCCGCGTATGTAGGAGCTGAGCCTATCATTCATCTCGCCCAGTATCGTATAGCCGGACCGGCGCAGCAGGGTCGGGACGAAGCGCAGGATATAACGGGGCAGCTTGCGTCCGTCCTTTAGCAGATAAAACAAAATAAACGGCACAGCAGCCAGTGTCAGCACGGTCTCGGTCAGAGCACCTATGAATCCGCCGATGCCGGCTCCAGCCATATTGAGCAGCGAAGTAGCTTTCTCAGAGAGAGACGAAGCCCAGTCCACCGAGCCTGCGCCGAGGCTCTGCTGCATCTGGCTGAAGAAACGGCTGCCGAGCAGCTGGGCGAATTGCAGCTCGACCTGCTCACTGTAAGCAGGAAAGTTCCCGATCAGGCTCATGATCTGCTCGCGGATCAGAGGAACGACCGTAGATATGAGCAGGGTAAGCATGCAGAGGATGAGCAAATATAAGGCTGCGATGGCATGCAGGCGCTTGATGCGCCGCATCTCCAGCCAATCGACCAGCGGATTGAGCACATAATAGGCCGCAGCGGTTAATAGCAATGGCGGCAGGGTCGTATGGACCAGCACGACAAGCGGGGTGAAGACGAACGGAACATGATGCCAAACAAGCAGGTTCAAGCCAACCAGCAGTATAATCGATAAGAACACTACAAACTGATTATTCAGAAACAAACGTTTAAATAAACTGGCTCTATTGCGCCTTGAACTCATATCTATGCCTCCAGCCTTATCAGCTCTTGTCATGGGCAGGTAACCCTTGACTACTATATGTCTGTAATACCCGGATGTGCCGTGATCTGACGCTGATCAGACATACCCCTTGGTACTGGATGTGGAGAGGACAAAGCGAGATTGGAAAAAAGCTGCTTATTTCCTGTAGCACCCTCCTCTTAGCCGGTCACCGATCAGGGCATGCGCCCATATGCTGGAGGGAGCAACTGATAGGGGGAGGGATGAAGGATGACCGATGAGGAGCAGCGGTTGATCCGGCTGGTGCAAGAGCACGCACCCGAGGGGGCTGTGGTCCAGATGCATGAGGAAAGCGGGCGGCCGGTGATTATAACGGCAGATCTGGATGGGGATGGACTGCCGGAGATTGCCGGAGCATTCAAGCTCGGTTCCCGGGCCTATGTTGTGGTGCTTCACAATGATGGAAGGCTGTGGACGCCTGCTGCCGTTTTGGAAGGCCGGGGTTATGAGGTGAGCACGATGCAGGCTGCCCCGATCACGCACCCGGACCGGAGGTCCTTGCTGATCGGCTGGCAGGTCGGTGCCATCTGGTCGGACCTCGCGCTGTACGACTGGACCGGAACCGGCTACGAGGACGTGGCCCCGCGCGAGGTGACGTTCAGCTATGCCGAGGCACAAGACATGCCCGGAGGGCGGGGCAAGGATGGTGTGGCCGAACTGGCGCTCTGGTCGCATGACACCGGGCAAGCCTATACGGTGGAGGTATACCGGTATGAGCAAGGCCGCCTGGTGCCTGCTTATGATGTATACCCGTATTATTTCCGCAGGGTGATCCGCTATTATGAACGGTTGGTCCGGCAGTATCCGAGCGCTGGTTTTTACAGGGATTCCCTCCGGGACGCCATCGGCAAGGCTGGACGGAATGCCGGGGAAGACGGGGAGACGGGCCCGGACTTACGGGCAGTGGGGCTGTTTCCCGCAGCTGTAAGGACAGTTCATGGTACCCGCTTCGGGTATATCAACGCGGAGGGAAGGATGGTCATTCGCCCGCAGTTCGAGGATGCCCAGCCTTTTCAGAGCAATGGTCTGGCCGTGGTCGGCAGCGGGGGTCACGTGGGGGCGATCGACACCAGCGGCCAATACCGGATTAAGCCCCTATTCGACACGATTGGGGATTTCTCCGAGGGTCGTGCAGCGGTTATTGATAAGGAAGGGTTTAAGGTGATCGACGAATCGGGTCAGGTACTGACTCCTCACGCGTATAGCTACATCGGGACATTCCGGGAAGGACGGGCGGTAGTCTCCGATTCGGGCTCCGGGCATTACGGCTATCTGAATACGGCGGGGCAGGTGGTGATTCCTCTCCAATACCTGGAGGCCGGGGATTTTTCGCACGGGAAGGCCGTCGTGAAGGTCCAAGAAAACCTCTACGCGCTCATCGACACGTCCGGTAAACGGCTCCACACCTATCCTTATGCGTTCGTCGGGGGACTGGGAGACGGTCTGCTGCCGTTCCGCCAGGAGGTGGAGGGTCGTTATGGTTATATCGACGAGGCCGGGCAAGTTGTCATAAAGCCTCAGTATACCGTAGCGCTTCCCTTCTCCGAAGGCAGAGCTGTCGTCAATACCGCGGCTGACTACAAGAATGAATACGGGCTGATCGACCGGAGAGGCCGGGCCATTCTGAAGCCTTCGTATAATGAAGTCAGGGATCTCGGGGAACGACGGTATGCTGTCGGCTTTGCCCTTGACCCCGAGAAGCCGTATATAGGTTCGGTCTATGCCATAGCTGACGACCACGGCAAGTTCCTGACGCAGGCTCTCTATGTCCAGGTCGCCGACTACAAGAAAGGCGTCGCATCTGTCAGTGACGGCAGGCGGACCTTCTTCCTGGACCGTTCGGGCAAACGGGCTGCGCATCTGCCGGAAGTCGAAGGCGCAGGTACCTTGACGATGATGGGCGCGTTGATCCAGGCCAATGTCGATCTGCGCATCTTTTATTTGGACCACTCAGGACGCGTGGTGTGGAGGCCGAATACCATCATTGACCTGACGCCTCCTTACCGCGTGAGTGAATTAAAATATAAACCTAACAAGGACTATCTGGTGTACTACCCGCGGGTGGAGGGCATGAAGAATCAGGCAGTGGAGCGCACGGTAAATGACAAACTGAAGGATCTTTCCCAGGTGAAGCCAGTAGGCACAGGGCAGCTGGAATCCAGCTATACGGGCGACTTCGAGGTAGGTTTCTACCGGGGGCAGCTGCTTTCACTGAAGCTGGAGGGCTATAACTATCCGTTTGGAGCCGCACACGGAATGCCTACCCGTATCTATGCCCATGTGGATCTGACGACTGGAGCATTCTATGCGTTGAAGGACTTGTTCAAGCCGGGCAGCGATTATGTGAAGGTGCTGAGCGATATCATCGGCAGACAGATTAAGGAAGATCCGCAGTATGATTACGTTTTCCCGGACACCTACAAGGGGATTGCGCCGGATCAGCCTTTCTATGTAACGGAGGACGCGCTTCATATTTACTTTAATCCTTATGACATCGCTCCTTATGTGGCAGGGTTCGTGACCTTCCGGATTCCTTTTAAGGAAATCATGCCGCTCATCGCGACGAATGGTTCGTTCTGGCGGTCTTTTCATCATTGATGTGTCGTGAAGGGAGTAGGAACGGGGTAAATGGATCGACTTCAAAACTACCTACAGACTGATAATAATTTTGTTCCAAGTAAGGTAAATCATAGCCTATAATAGAATGTGAGGAGCAAGGGGAGGTGTCCTAGATGACGCCTCTCCTCCGGTATTTGCTCGTAACAAAAAGCATTCGCTCCAATACGAGTGTAACTAAAAAGGTCTCTATCCGAGCTTTCTTGTTTGGGAGAATAACGGTCTTAAGGAGTGGATGCAGGGTGAGTCTCAGATTTGTCGATGACGGTCAGCGAGTGTATGACTTCTTGAGCGAAGATATTCTCATTCAATGTCCTTACTGTAATAGCTACGCCATTGCTTCCAAACGAGAAGAGCAATCGTATCGGTTTCAATGTAGGTTCTGCGGGCCGCTGACTCCTCCAAGGCGACCTGGAAGTGAAGCGACGTTCAAGGGTTTTGAACTGTGGTTGAAGGCACCAGTTCGCGGGAAAATGTTATGGGCATATAATCAGAAGCATTTGGATTTTCTTGAACGTTATATTCGCGCTACGCTCAGGGAGAGAATACCATACATAAACCAAAGCCTAGCAAGCAGACTGCCTGACTGGATAAAGAGTGCCAAGCATCGTGGGCAACTGATTCAAGGTATCATCAAGCTTAGAGCAAAGCTTTATTGATTTGAGGTGGGAGGACATTCATGTTTAGTTCGTTCTTAACCAAAATTTATTTCGCATGGAGTGGTTTAACGAGGAACATTAAAAACTTACCTGGAGACCCAGAGACATTGGAAGCGGACGAAATGGCCATTATAGAGCTTAAAGTCGATGAAGTAGGTGCTTTGTTTCAAAATATTACCGCTTTATTAGAAAGTGGCATCAGCCAGTATGATATTCAACTGGCAATTGATACAATGGAACGGCTAGAAATTCGAGAATCTGTAAAGTTAGATTATCATGTTTACTATAGAAACGAACTTTTGGGTTTAACTATCTTGGCGAAATTGGAACAAGCCGAGACATTGATGTTGTGGTTTTTAACGGAAGAGAGTCTTGCCTGCGAAATTCGTGATTTATTACGGTCATTTCATTTAGCAGAAGGCATGATACTTCATTAAGCTGTATGCTGCGTTCAGTGAGATTTTTAAAGAGAAGTAGTCCATACATAGGCACAGAATTTCTACAGCAACAGTGGAATAAAAATACCGCGGACCGGCAGGAAAGAGCTTCTGAAGCTCATCCTGACCGGTCCGCTTTGCAGTTAAATGAAGGAATACACAAGCCAAGCCAGGGCTCGCGCGTCGCTTTTATAGTGGATTAATACCTTTATACCCGGTAGCTCCGCTCCAGGGCAACCGGCTGTCCGAGCCTTGCGGACTCGTAGCCGGCGAGCGCAACCTCAGCGGAGCGCAGACCGTCTTCACCATTGATGGGTACCGGTGTCCCGCTTAGCAGCGCCTGTACGAAGTCCTTGATCATATATTCGTCCATGGAATCGCCCCATCCGCTCCAGACCCCCTTGCCCAGATCATTCACATACAGCTCGTTCATCTGAGCGAAGCTGTCGATGGAAATCGCCCCTTCGGTGCCGATGATTTCCATGGTGACATCGCCCCAGGCCGGGAATGCCTTGGGCCGGGACCAGCTCGTATCCAGCACGCCGAAGGCGCCATTGTCATATTTCACATGAATCATGCCCGTATCCTCGACTTCCAGCTGCTCATGGAAGCGGGTGGCGGCATAGGCGTACACCTCGGTGACGCGGGCGCCGGTAAACCAGTGCATCAGGTCCATCACATGGACCGTATGATCGAGCAGCGCACCGCCTCCGGATTGGACGGGATCGACAAACCAGCCTCCGGGGGCCGTTCCCCGGTTGGTTCCCTTGATAGCGACGATCCGGCCGATCTCGCCCCGGTCCACGGCCTCCTTGGCGCGGGCGACAGCCGTGATGTAGCGGCACGGGAAGGCGGTCATCAACTGCACGCCGCTGCTCCGGCATACGGCGATCATCTCCTGCATCTCGGCTACAGTTGTACCCAGCGGTTTTTCACATAGGACATGCTTGCCGGCGCGGGCGGCCTCCAGCGTCAAAGCCGCATGATGTACGTTCTCCGAGCAGATGACGATGGCATCAGCGTCAGACGCCAAGAGCTGCTTATAGTCGGCAAAGTAAGGGACGCCGTATTGCCGGACCGCCTCCTCCACGCGCACCGGATCTTCATGAGCGATGCCGACGATTTCCACCTCGGGCAAGGCCGCCAAGGATCTCAGGTAAGAGAACGCATGCCCATGAGCGAAGCTGATGAGGCCAACCTTTAAAGATTTCATAAGGATTCCCCCTTGCTCTCGGCGGTTGTAGGATGGAGAAGGACAGCTTTACCCGTTCGGATCGATTCCAGCGCAGCTTCTGCGATTTCGAGCGCCTTCAGCGCATCGAAGGCTGTCACGTCAGGCTCGGAGCCGTCCTGCAGGCAGGCGATGAAGTGATGGAGCTCGCGTTCGTACACTTCTTTGTACAGAGGGCTATACTTGGCCTCGGTAAAGGATTCGCCGCTTGCCGGTTGGGTAGACTTGCGAATGTGCAGCGAATGGGTCTTGCGGCTATCCGCACGGACAACGCCCTCGCTGCCGGCGATCTCGACTGCCGTGTAGAAGGGGGCGGGATAGCCCCAGCAGGCTTCCAGATTAGCGACAGCGCCGCTTTCCGTGATCAGGGTGACGGCCGCATAATCGAGCCGCTCCGAAGTGTGCTCTAGCGCATAGACGGACCGCACCTCACCCAGCGTCCAACGGACAAAGTCTATGTCGTGAATCATCAGATCAGTGATCACGCCGCCGCTTCGGGCCGTATCCTTGAACCAAGGCTTCGCCTCGCCGGGATGCTCGCCCATTCGCTTGGCATGCAGGGTGCCGATCCGGCCTAGTCTGCCCTCTGCGACCTGGCGCTGCATATGCCGGTAATCAGGGAAGAAGCGGACCACGTGACCGATGAAGAGGCGGACGCCTCGCTCCTCGCAGTACCGGATCATCCAGGAGGCGTCGTCTGTAGATAAAGCGATCGGTTTCTCACAGATGATGTGCTTGCCCACATCGGCGGCCTTCTTCACAAACTCACGGTGCAGATGGCTCGGCAAGGTCAGGCTGACGACATCGAAATCCGCTTCCGCTACAAGACGAGCCCAGGAGTCGAAGGCAGGCGTACCCGTCTGTTCTGCCAACTCACACGATAGACCGCTCTGCGTATCGCATACGCCTGTCAGCTCCACATCCGGCATGGCCGCATAGGCCAGCGCATGCACGCGTCCCATCCCGCCACATCCGACGACGGCTACTTTCATCGCACATCTCTCCTCGCTTCGTGGTAAAATACCTGTAATATCTGTTACGATACAACTAGGGGGACTTCTTTGTATATGCGGCGATTTGCTGCATTCCTATTCAAATTTGCCAAGGCGAAAGCAAGGTGGACCTGCCATGGATTTTTTTCAGGAACCGATTACGTACCAAAACCCTGCACTCCGGCTGAAGGTGGACCAGTTCATCAGCGACCAGATCGAATGTCCGTCCAATGGGCTGTGGCATTATCATAAGGAAGTGGAGTTCATCCTGGTTCAGAGAGGGCTTCATGAGATTCGGATGCCGAATCGTCTCTATATTCTAGGGCCCGGTGATGTGATGCTGATCGGGGCTTCCAGGCTGCATGCACCGCGCAAGCTCGGGGATGAAGAAATGGTGCATACAGTGCTGCATGTCGATCTGCAGGCGTATTTCGACCCGGCGATGATGAGCTATTACCGTCACTTCTCCGAAGCGCTTCATCCGCTTGACGAGCTGAACGAGATGTTCGAAGACGAGCAGGTCCGGAAGGATGTTGGGCGTCTCATCGAGGAAATTCACCGCGAAGTGCGTGATGGAGCCAAGGGATATGAGATCGCGGCCAGTATGCATGTGAAGCATCTGATGCTGACGCTGCTGCGCCATGATGCGAAAGGGCTGCTTCAGCCTCATGAGTACGTCGACGCTGAGGTGATCCGGCCGATTCTGGATCACATCGACGAACATCTGGAGGAGCGGCTCGATCTGGAGCAGATCAGCCAGATGGCCGGCATGAGCTATTATTATTTCTCTCGATACTTCAAGAAAACGATGGGCATGTCATTCACCGATTATGTCAACCGCAGGCGGATCGCCAAGGCGGAGCGTCTGCTGGTGACCGGCAGGCAGAGCGTGGCGGAGATCGCCGAAGAGGTCGGCATCGGCAATATGGCGCATTTCTACGAGCTGTTCAAGCGTTACAATGCGTGTACGCCCAAGCAGTTTTTAAGCAAAGTAAGCTTCAAATAAGGAGCCGGGCCCGCACAAGGGGCCCGGAATCAGGATTCAGGGAGGGATGCGCGCTGCGCATCCCTCTTTGCTTTGCGGTAAGCGGAGGGCAGCATGCCCTTGGATTCACGGAAGATGCGGGAGAACGTCTTGAAGGAGCCGCAGCCGACCTCATGGGCGATCTCGGCAATCGTCATTTCCGTCGAAGCGAGAAGACCGCAGGCATGACGGAGCCTCAGGTCGTGCAGGAACGGGACGAAGGTTTGGCCGGTTGCCTGCTTTAGCAGCTCGCTGATGCGAGAGACGCTGATCGAGAACTGTCTGGACAGGCTGGCCAGCGACAGTTCCTCCTCCTGGTAGTGCGTATGGATATAATGGATAATCCGCCATACGGACTCGGAGGCCGCTACTGCTGGCCCAGCCGGCGATTGCTCAGGCACTGTGCCGGGGGGCGCTGCCGCCGGGATGGCAGAGAGAGTGGCCGCAGCGGACTGGCCGCTCAGAGTAAGCTTGCGGTGACGCTCACGGTCGAAGGCAATCAGCAGCTCCTTGAGCTTGGACACCAGCAGCACGTCGCGCCAGCGGCTATCGCCGAGGAACTCCTGGTGAATTTCCTCGAGAACCGTGCGGATGCTTTTGGCCGCTTGTTCCTCGAAATAGGTAAACGGAGGCAGCGACTCGGAATCGGTAAGCAGCTCCGCGAGCGCGAAGCTGCTGCCCGGCTCCGTCATCAGCTCCATGTCGAAGTTGCCATTGTACAGGACCAGCATGCTGCCTGGTTCGGTAAACAGCTCGTGAACCTGATACGGGAGCACGAAGGTGAAGGTGCCGGGCTTCATCGGATGGTTGACGCCGTTGATCGACTCGCTCCCGCTGCCTTCGATGACGAAGGAAAATTCAATAAAATCATGCCGGTGCGCGGGATAGCCTTGCGCCAGACGGCTTATTTTAAGATCAAAGGGAAGCGAAGCATTCCTATTTGGATAGGTTTTGAGATATTTTGGAAAGTAGGTCATGGTTAGGCTTCAGCTTCCTTCCGAAATTTTGAGACATTTATCGAAATTGAGGGCATGCAGAGCAATCGTTTTCATTTTATCATGATTGTGACGCAAAAGTCTGTAGAGATGGGATGGGAACAAACAATGAGTCAATCAGAGCGTATTCGAATTGGGATTATCGGGGCTGGGAATATCGGACACGTGCATATGCGCGAGTTCTCCAAGCTGGCCGAGCAATGTGAGATTACAACCTTAACCGATATGTATTTGCCTTTGGCCGAGCAGCGTGCGCAGGAATTCGGTATTCCGCATGTGGTCAGCACGCCTGAGGAAGTGATCCATAGCCCGCACGTGGATGCGGTCATCATCGGAGTACCGAATCAATTCCACGCCCAGCTGGCAGTTGCGGCACTGGAAGCCGGCAAGCATGTGCTGGTCGAGAAGCCCATGGCTCTTAACGGACAGGCTGCCCGTCAAATCTGGGAAGCCTCGCAGCGTTCGGACCGCAAGCTGATGGTCGCTCATCAGATGCGCTGGGAAGCTGTCCCGATGATGATCCGCCAGCAGGTGGAGCGTGGAGAGCTGGGCCGGATCTATACGGCCAAAACCGGCTGGTTCCGCCGCAAGGGGATTCCGGGCTGGGGCACGTGGTTTACCCGCATGGACCAATCCGGGGGCGGCCCGCTGATCGATATCGGCGTTCATATGCTCGATCTGGCTCTGTTCCTGATGGGCAACCCGAAGCCGGTCTCCGTATTCGGATCGACTTATGACGAATTCGGACCGAAGCGTAAAGGCATCGGCACCTGGGGCAAGCCGGATTGGAGCGGGGTCTATGACGTCGAAGACTTGGCCACAGCCCTGATCAAGATGGAAGACGGCAGCACGCTGACGCTGGAAGTTAGCTGGGCGGTGCATATGGATACGGACAATACGCCGTTCGTTCACCTGATGGGAACCGAGGGCGGCGCTACGTACCGTGGTGCGTCCGGCAAGCTGCTTATGGAGAAATTCGACCGCCCGCTGGAGACGCTGCTGTCGCGTCCTGAGGATGACGAAGGCGAGCGTCTGCGCCTGAGCCGTCACTTTCTGGAATGTATCCGCGAGAACAAGGAACCGATCAGCCCGACGCTTTCCGGCTTGACGAGCAACCTGGTACTTGACGCGATCTACGAATCGTCCCGGACCGGGCATGAAGTGATCTTGGATTGGGGCGCAATCGGCTCCGGAAAGGCGGACAACGTATGAAACGGGGATTAACACGCGCCGGTCTGGGTGACGTAGGTACGAATGAGCAATTTATTGCGCTGGCTGCCGCTTACGGCTTCCAGAGCGTGGATCTGAATGCGGCAGACTTAGCCGAGCCAGAGCGGGTAGAGAGCATCCGCGCAAGCCTGGAGCAGCATGGAGTCGAGCTGGGCTCGTTCTCCCTGAATGTCGAATGGCGGACGACGGACGAAGCATTCCGCGCCGGGCTGCCGCTGCTGGCTGCGGCAGCAGCCGGTGCTGCTGCCCTCGGATGCACGCGCTGCTGCACGTATGTCCTGCCTGCGACTGACGCGCTGCCTGCACCTTTCCTCGCACAGGCGACTAAGCGTCTACGGGTGGTCGCCCAGCTGCTGGGCGCCTACGGCATCCGCCTCGGTCTGGAATTCGTCGGCCCGCATCATCTGCGGACCCGCTGGCAGCATCCGTTCCTATGGACGATGGACGACACCCTGACCTGGATCGATGCGATCGGCGAGAGCAATGTCGGTCTGCTGTTTGATGTGTATCACGCGTATACGACGGGACTTGCTCCTGCGGAGCTGGAGCGCCTGAGCGCCCACCAAATCGTTCATGTTCATATCAACGATGCGCCGGATGTACCGGTTGAAGAGGTGCTGGACAATCAGCGTCTTTACACCGGGGAAGGCGTCATTGACGCTGCTGCGTACCTGCAGGCACTGCAGCGGATCGGCTATAACGGTCCGGTCGCGCAGGAGGTGCTGCTCCCCGCGCCGCCGACTGACGCTGCCAAGACGCTGCTGGAGCGTTCAAAAGCGGGCTTTGACCGTGTATTCGCGAAGGCCGGATTGAACTAATTGGAAGGCATGGAGCCGGGCGGCAATGGCCCGGTTCTTTCTTTTTCCGGCCGAGGAATACAGGCTAATGGAGGCACATCCAGACAAGGCAAGAACCGTCCTCTGATCCCTAGCGATCGGAGGACGGTTCTTTGTTCTGCACGAGTGGGCTGATCACTTATCGAAGCGCAATCAGTACAGCTAGCCAGCCCACACCTAGAAGGGCCAGCATCGTATCGATTCTCTTCCAGCTTAGCAGCGAAGGCCGCGCAGACTGGAGCGACTTGCCGCTCAGTCCCTTCATCTCCATGGCCGTTGTCATGTTCTCCGCCCGTTGGAATAAGGAGAGCAGGAGGGGCACGACGAGCGCCGGGATGTCGCGGAATCTCACGGTTCCGGGACGCAGCGGGGCCTTGCCCCTTGCTCGGACAATCAGGGAGAATCGCTCCCATTCGCTGAGAATCATCGGAATAAACCGGAAGATCAGGGAAACGGCCAAGGCGAACGAATCGACAGGCAGCTTCATATTCCTGAGATGCCCCAGCGCCCAATTCAGCCCTTCGGTCATTCGCCCGTAGGGCGTGCTGACGGCGAACCATAGACTAGCCAGGGTGATGATCAGCAGACGATACAGACGCAGAGTGGTTGTTCCTGCTTGCTCGGCGGAAAAACCGAATGAAGGCCAACCGCCGTCGGTTGTTAGCGTGAGTCCGGCAAGCCCGATGGAAAGCGCGAAGAAAATGCCCAGCGGCTTCATAAACTTAAGCAAGCTCCGCAGTCCTGATCGCGGCAGCGTGAGAATGCCGAGCAGCACCGGGATCAGAGCTATCGTGAGCCCAGTCCAGCCTTCTTGCAGCAGCCCCCCTGCTACGAGCAGAACGTACAGCAGCCACTTGGATCGCGGGTCAAGCCGCTGCAGCCATGTACCTGAAGAGGTAAGATTGCGGCTGCCGGCTCCAGCAATTTCTTCCTGAGACGTGAGAAGGGCGGAAGGTCTGATCCGGTTATCAGCGGATGGCGATATGCCTCTGCCGGTATGATCTTGTCGGGGGTTCTCAGTCAACTGCCTGGTTTCTTCGTCGCCTCCCGTCCCGGTACGAGATGAAGGCGCGTCGCTGTTCCCACGATATCGTTCGTTGGGCGCAGGAACAGGGACTGCTGGAGACATCTGCATACCGTCTGCGTCCCAGGCAGGCGCCGCTTCCAGCGCGGCAGCGATGGCTTCCGCCATCTCTTCGGCGGTGAGCCGATCCGGCGGAAGGGTCAGCCCATGCCGGCTGAACGCTGCGGAGACCGCAGTGCAGCTTGGCAGGCCGACGCGGGTCTGCAGCAGCAGGTCAGGCTGCGCGCAGAGCTCCCGGGGCGGTAGGTCTGCTGCAACTTGGCCGTCTTGCAGCACAAGGACGCGGTCCGCCAGTGGCAGGAAGGTATCCAGGTCATGCGTGGCGATGACGGTGCCCGCGCCGGCCTCGCGCCGCTCACGGATCGCGGCCAGCAGCTCCAGCACGCCGGCCGCTTCGAGGCCGGCGGTAGGTTCATCCATCAGCAGCCACGCCGGATCGGCTGCGGCCGTTGTCGCCAAGGCCAGCCTGCGCCGCTGTCCGCCGCTTAGCGTGAACGGCGACAGCTCCGGGGCGAAGACGCTCCTGCCGTCCCAGACATTACGGGCTTCACGGATGCGCTGCTCCTCCTCGCCGGGGCTCAGACGGAAAGGGCGCAGCGAATAGGCGAATTCGTGCCGGATTGTCCGGGCGAACAGCTGCTGTTCGGGAAATTGAAAGACGAGACCGAGCGGCAGCAGCAAGCGTCGTTCGACACGTCCCTTGCGCCACAGAGATTCTCCGTCCAGCCGGACCTCTCCGGCAGCCGGAGCACGGAGTCCGGCCAGCAGTTGCAGCAGGGTGGACTTGCCTGAACCGGTCTGTCCGATCAATAAAGTGATGCTTCCAGCATCCAAAGTCAGATCAAGCGGCTGCAGCAGCAGACGCTTCGGATCATCCGGAGCAGCCGCGGATGCCTGGTTGAGGGTCAAGGTCATCGGCTGGCACCTCCTGTTCCCGCAGGAACGGATGCACGGAGTGACACAGCTAGCTGCTCCGGGAATAAAGGCCGGCCGGAGACGGACAGGCCGCGGCGGCGCAGCGCCCGGACCGTCTGGACGACGAAGGGAAGCTCCAGTGCAAGGCGCTCGCAAGCAGACTGCGGGTCCGGGGAGTTCGCCCCAGACCCGTCGGCATCCTCTGAAGTACCGCGCGACTGCACGGCCGCCGAGGAGCCTGCGGCGGGAACTGTCACTAGTTGAGTGGATTCCACGCCCGAACCGTAGAAGAACGCCTCTGGCGTACCGTCAAAGGCGATTTTGCCCGCCTCCAGCGCGATGATGCGGTCAGCCGCAGCGGCCTCTTCCATCCGGTGCGTGATCCAGATAACCGTCATGCCTTCCCGATGAGC
Source organism: Paenibacillus filicis (assembly GCF_038070315.1). NCBI lineage: Bacteria > Bacillati > Bacillota > Bacilli > Caryophanales > Paenibacillaceae > Paenibacillus > Paenibacillus filicis. The sequence continues at coordinate 153,210 of NZ_JBBPCC010000009.1, forward strand.
GGTAGCTACCACAGCGAGTACCTGCTCGCGGATATGCGGGTCCAGCATAGCTGTCGCTTCGTCCAGCAAGAGCCCGCTTGGACGCAAGGATAGCGCCAGGGCAAGGTTGACGAGCTGGCGCTGCCCCCCGGACAAGGCCGAGAAGGGGGTATCCGCAGGCAGCCGGAGTCCGACCTTACGGAGGGCCGCCTCTCGTAAGCTCTCCAGCTGCTCTGCGCTTTCCCCGAGATGGGCGCGGGTGAGCGCCAGCTCCTCCTCGATCGTGTCGCCCAGCACCTGTGTATCCGGCTGCTGGAGAACGCCGCGCAGCAAGGCTCCTTCCTGAAGCATGCAATTTCCTCTGGATAGAGGACAAAGGCCTAGCATAACGCTGGCGAGGGTGCTTTTGCCGCTGCCATTGGGGCCGACCAGGGCGACGAATTCACCCTGCCGGATATCGAGCGTGATTCCGTTGAGAGCTTGACGGCTGGTGCCGGTCCCAGTCCCGGTGGAAAAATGTACGGTTGCCTGCTGCAAAGAAAGAAACGGAGGAATGCCCGAATTCGTCATAAAAATAACCCTTTCACTTGCTGGTAGTTTATGCTACAATCCGATTTGTTAACCTTATAATAACATGAATGGTTAACGTGATTTTCTTCTCTTACCATAGCAAAAACAGGAGGATTGTTCAATCATGAAACTTACGCTTCGCGGTATTGTTTTCAGTGCGTTATTTGCGGCACTGCTTGTCCTATTCGGATATATCAGCATTCCGCTGGGCTTTTCCCCCGTGCCGATTACGCTTCAGACGCTGGCGGTCATGCTGGCGGGCGCTCTGCTGGGACCGCTATACGGCTTCTTGAGCATCGCTCTCGTCGTCGTGCTGACAGCTTTAGGGTTTCCTTTGATGCACGGCGCGGGTGGCCTTCACGTGCTGCTTGGAGCGACCGGAGGTTATATCATCATGTGGCCGTTCTCGGCGCTGCTGATCGGCTGGCTGTTATCCCGTATCCGACTGAACGGAGTGGTCAGTTACGTAGCGGCTTACGCGGTGCTGCTCGTATTCGGCTCCTGGCTGATCTATGTGAGCGGCATTCCATGGCTGTCTCACGTAACAGGCCTGCCTTTTGCCAAGGCCATGGTCCAGGGCTGCTATCCGTACTTGCTGGGCGATGCGATCAAGGCCGCCGCGGCTCTGGCGGTCATGATTCCGATCCGCCAGGCCTTCCCAGTGGAGCGGTTGACAGGAAAGACAGGCGGAAAGGTCGTTACGCTGGATTAGCTAGTCATGCCGTATCCTTATCAGGCGACCCTGTCACAGCAACAGGAGATCCGTCCGGTAAACAAAAGAAAACCGTTATTTCATACACGGGAGCTTCGCTCACCCTGTACGAAATAACGGTTTTTTAGCTGTAAGAGCAGCTGCTGTACTTGATAACGAACGGTTATTTAGGAACATCCTTGATCTGCGGCGGCTTGATGCTCCGCAGTATACTAACCTCCACGCGGCGGTTCTTCGCCCGGCCTTCGGCCGTGTCATTCGTATCGATCGGATGGTACTCCCCGTAGCCGATCGAGCGGAAGCGCTCCGGTCCGACCTGGGCGTTTTCCAGCAGAATCTTCATAAAGTTCAAGGCCCGCTTGGAGCTCAGATCCCAGTTCGTCTCGAAGGCGGCGGTTCCGATCGGCACGTTGTCCGTATGGCCGGCGACCTCAATCCGGTAATTGGGATATTGCGCCAGCATATCGGAGATGGCGACTGCCAGCAGCTTGGCTTCCGGCTTCACATTAGCCGATCCGGAGGAGAACAGCGCATTGTCGCGAATCGTAATCATCAGCAGGTCCTCGGTCAGCTTCGTATCGAGCTGGGCCGATAGGCTGTTTTCATTAATGTACTCGTCCAGCTTCTTCTTCAGCTGCTCCAGATCCTTCTGCTCCTTCTGGATCTGCTGCTCGGCTTCGGTCTCCTGAGCCTGCGCCGAAGTAGGCTGATCGTACTTCTTGGCCTCCATATTCGGCTCCGTGGTGATCGGGATCAGATTGGACGATTCGAAGGCTCCGACGCCCCCCTGAAACGCCTGATTTAACGAACGCATGATGCTATTGTATTTCTTGGAGTCGGTCTGGCTGGAGGCGAACAAAATAATGAATAGCGCCAGCAGCAGCGTCAGCAGATCGGCATAGGGGATGAGCCAGGACTCGTCCACATGCTCTTCGTGATGCTCGCTATGCTTCTTTTTACTCATTTGGGTTCCCCGCTTTGTTATCCTTCTTCTCATCCCGCTGAGACGTTGGTACGAAGACCATCAGCTTCTGCTTCACGGCCGTAGAGGAAATCCCCGATTGAATGGACAGCAGGCCTTCCACCATCATCAGACGGATTTCAACTTCCTTCTTGGACTTCTGCTTCAGCTTGTTCGCGATCGGATGCCAGAGCACGTAGCCGGTGAAAATACCGAGCAGCGTCGCGACGAAGGCGGCGGAGATCAGGTGGCCGAGCGCTTCGACTTCATTCAGGTTGCTGAGGGCCGCGATCAGACCGACAACCGCGCCGAGAACCCCCAGCGTTGGTGCGTATGTACCGGCCTGTGTAAAGATCTGGGCGCCTGACCGGTGGCGCTCCTGCATGGCATGAATATCCTCCATCAGAACGTCGTGGACAAAATCCTGGTCGTTTCCGTCAATGATCATCCGCATCCCGTTACGCAAGAACGGGTCTTGAATTTCCTCGACCTTGCTCTCCATGGCCAGCAGACCTTCGCGGCGCGTGATCGACACCCAGTCGGTGAACATATTGATCAGATCCATTTTGGGAATCGATTTTTGCTCCGTGAAGACGATTTTGAGCAATTTGGGAAACAGCTTCATCTCCTCGAGCGAGAAGCCGATAAAGAGCGAAGCGGCCGTACCGACAATAATGATCATGATGGCTGCGGGATTGAGCAGGGCCGCGGGATTAGCGCCCTTCAGAATCATACCCACAATAACTGCAGCGAAACCTAGGATAATGCCGATTACGGTTGACTTTTCCAAGAGAGAAACACCTTCCACACCAGTATTTTTTCAGAGTTCATTGATTGCAAGAAGTCGAAGATAAGTTCGACAAAAAATGACGCTTTTCCTGCATAAGCGTATCTTTGTTTTTCATCTTCATGGAAATAAAAAGGCTCTGTACCGATTATATCGGTGACAGAGCCTTGGTTTTGAAGGCTAATCCCGTCTTTTCTTGGAAAAAACGGCCGGAAGCCCGGAAGACCACCCCTAAATCCCTATACATCCGAGCAGAACTAGGCCTGACGGACGACATAAAACCGGCTCGTCTCTTCCCAGATCTCCCCGGGCTCGACGGAGATGAGGCCGGTTTCTTCTGCCGGCAGGCCGGTATTGGGAGCATTGACGAGATTAACTTGAGGCTCGGGGCAGAAATAGCCGCCGGCAGCCTGGTTGTTCCAGACCATCCAATACTTATAGGCGGTGCCTGCATCGTAGATCAGCTTCGTACCGGTGCGTGTGTCCGTCAGCACCATCCGATTGCGGCCACCCTGCGGCTCCGCGGTGTAATGGTTGTCGAGCGGCTCGAAGAACGGTGAGGCCCCTGTGGCCTTCATCGCCTGCTCGTCCTCATTCAGCGGCTGGAAGTTGCCGGTCGGGAGCATCCGCTCACTCATCTCGCGGCGCTGGCCGATCGTCAGAGTAAAGGAGCAGTCGCTGTTGTGGCTGCCCGGCTCGAAAGGCGCGTTAATCGCTGTATGGAACCCGACCAGGCAAGGCATGGCGCTGAGACCATCGTTACGGATGCTTACCTGCTGCTGCAGGCCGTCCTCGGTCAGCGTATAACGAAGCCGGAAGGTGAAAGCGTGGGGGAACAGACGGTACAGGTCGTGGTCTGCATCCACCCGCTGTATAAGGCTGACATAGCTGCTGCTCGCTGTCGTGCCGAACTCCTCCACTTTCCAGGGGATCGTGTGAAGGAAGCCATGCAGCCGGTTATTCCGGGCCTCTTCATTAATCGGCCATTCGTAGGTCGTGCCATTCCAAGGGAACTTGCCATCCTCGAAGCGGTTCGGAGGGAAGAGCACGGGGATGCCGTGTACGCCTGGCTTCGCTAAGAACGCTTCCATTTCATCCGGAGCGGGCTCGCGCAAAAACTTGCTGCCCGTTACCTTGTCCCGGAATGCGATGAGATTCGCGCCGATCTCGGGCAGCACGATTGCCTCGTAACGGTCCGTCTGCAGCGTAACAGCCTGCTGTCCCTGATAAGTATCCTGATATGCCTGATAAGTCAATGCCACAATAAGTCCCTCCATCTCATGATCATGGTCATGCAGACCTTACAGCCTCTATCATACCCGCAACCGGCTGTGGTTGCCATCACAAATATGACTGGCCGTCAGGCAGCGGCTTCCACAAAGCCGGCATACCAAAAAGCCGGGCTGCGCGCAGTCTAGGTGACATACGCGGCAGCCCGGCGGTTATGAGTTATTATAGCGGAGTTGAGATCTATACTACAGCAGCTCCTCGATCGCTGCGTACATGTCGGCCGGCTCTACGGTGGATTCGAAGCGCCCTGCGACGCGGCCCTCGCGGTCGATCAGAAACTTGGTGAAATTCCACTTGATGTCATTGCCCTCCAGCAGCCCCTGCTGCTCCAGTATGGAAGACAAAATTTTGCCGCCCGGATGCTCGGTATCAAACCCTTCGAACGGAGCCTGCTCCGTCAGATAGGCAAACAGCGGATGCTTGTCCTCTCCAAGCACCTCGACCTTGTCGAACAGCGGGAACGAGACCCCGTAGTTCAGCTGGCAAAAGGTATGGATTTCGTCATTCGTCCCGGGCTCCTGGGCTCCGAACTGGTTGCAGGGAAAGCCGAGCACCGTGACGCCGCGGTCTTTATAAGCTTCATACAGCTTCTGCAGTTCGGAATACTGTGGGGTGAAGCCGCATTTGCTGGCTGTATTGACGATCACCAGCACCTGGCCGGCGTAGCTCTCCAGGGACTTCTCTTCTCCTCGAATCGTGCTTACGTTAAATGGATATACACTCATCGTTTTTCCTCCTCTAGGTTACATTCAAGGTATGAACCTGCTGAAGCAGGTCGGTCAGCCGCAATCTCAGCGCGTTCATCTCCTCCGCTGGCAGGCCGGGGAGACAGAAGACCTTCTGCGGGATATCCAGCGCCTTCTCCCGGAGCTTGATGCCCTCGGGCGTCAGGCGGATTCTGACGCTGCGCTCGTCCTCTGGATCGCGGAAGCGCCGCAGCAGCTTCAGGCTCTCCAGCTTCTTAAGCAGAGGGGTCAGCGTCCCCGAATCGAGATACAGGCGGGCTCCCAGGTCCTTCACGGTAATATCGTCGCGTTCCCATAGAGCCAGCAGGGCGACATACTGGGTGTACGTCAGTCCCAACTCATCCAGATGGGGGCGGTACAGCTTGGTAACCTCCCTGGAGCAAGCGTAGACGGCAAAGCAGAACTGATTTTCCAGCTTTAAAAGTTCGTCGGGGTTCAAGGCGTCCTCCTGAGTTGCATTTCGCTAAATTCAATTTCATCCAATCGATTTATACAATAAGATAGCAGGTCCGCAGATAAAAATCAAATGAAGGATTGCCAGGAAAAAGAGGGTGTGATATAGTTATCACTGACCACAGAACCGAATTGTTATTTTGGTCAGTTTTGGAGGAGATCAGAATGGACCCTAAAAAAGCGCTCATCTTGGAAGCAGCCAAGCAAACCTTTTCCCTCTTCGGCTTCAAGGGCACGACGATGGGACATATTGCCAAGCTGGCAGGCGTCGGCAAAGGCACCTTGTACTTGTACTTCACAAGCAAGGAGGAGCTGCTCCATGAAATTATCCGTTCGCTGACGGACGAGATGAAGCAGGCGGCCGATCAGGCGTTGCTGCAGCATGGACTCTCCTCATTCGAGAGAATCCATGCCGCTCTCTACAATATATTGGTATTCCGCAAGGAGCATGAGCTGCTGATCAGGCTGTTCCGGGAGGAGCGCGAATTCGGCAATCCCGTGATGAAGCAGGCGCTCGATCTGATCGAGCAGGAGGCGCTGTCGTACATAGCCTTGCACATCGAGCGGGCTGTAGCGGGGGGGACGATGAAGCCGTGCGATCCGCATATTACCGCTTTCGTTCTATTCAAGCTGTATCTGGCTCTTGTCCATGACTGGGGGCTCAAGCATCCCCCGCTGGACAATGAGAAAATATCCGAGCTGCTTCAGCTTTACGTGATGAATGGCCTCTCGGCCCGCTAGGGCCTCTTTTTCTTTACCGGATTTTTACCGGGTTATGATGGATTTACTTTCACCTTATGGAGGGAACTTTATGCGATTTATTCGACCTGTGGTTTATTCAGTGATGGCAGTAGCGATCGGGACGGGAGGCTTTCTGCTCTCATCCAAGCAAGTGGCGGGCAGCGCGCAGACCGGGCTGTCGTCCCACCCGACTGCTTATATCGAAACGAATGAGGTCGGCGCGAGCTTCAAGATCGGCGGACGGATTACAGAAGTGCTGGTGAAGGAAGGCGATATGGTCAAAAAAGGACAGCCGCTCGCCCGGCTGCAAAGCGCTGAGCTGGAGGCCAAGGTCGCTCAGGCCAAAGCCGCTGTTTCGCTCGCCCAAGGCAAGATCGCCGAGGCCAAGGGCGCAACTGCGACCGCTGAGGCCAAGAAGCAGCAGGCGTCAGCGGGCGTGAGTGCCACCGCAGAGGCCTCCGAGCAGCAGGTCGCGCAAGCCGAGGCGGCGGTGAAGGCCGCGCAGGCCAAAGTCGACGCCCTGCATACCGGTGCGCGTCCGGAGGAGAAGCAGCAGGCGGAGATTCAGTATCAAGCCGCCAAGCAGGTATTCGACATCGCCGATCAGAACCTGAAGCGGATGCAGACCTTGCTGGAGCAGGGGCTGGTGGCCCAGGCGGACGTGGATAAAGTGAAGGTCAGCCATCAGGAAGCGAAGGCAAAGCTGGAGCTGGCCGAGCAGCAGCGCGCGCTCGTGAATCAGGGGCCGCGCGAGGAAGAGGTTCGCGGTGCGGAGGCTCTGCTGGAGCAAGCCAAGGCTGCGCTCGGTCTCGCCCAGGCGGGCCGCGCCCAGGTGCTGGTGCGCCAGGGCGACGTGACTGCCGCAGAAGCGGCGATCCAGCAGGCGCAGGGCGCGATTCAATCGGCGAGCTCCGGCGAGCAGCAGGCCAAGGCCGCCCAGCAGGAGGCCGAGGCGTATCAGAGCTACGCGGAGCTGATCGCTCCGGCAGACGGGATCGTGCTGGCACAGACGGCACAGGCGGGCGAACTGGTCGGCTCGGGGTTCCCGGTATTCTCGATTCAGGCGACCGACTCCCAGTGGGCCAAATTTTTTATGACGGAGAAATCGCTGGCCGGGCTGAAGGTGAACGACAAGATTCGGCTCAAGCTGCTCGCAACGGGCCAGGAAGTCACGGGCACTGTGACATCCATCGCAGCGGCTCCGGATTTTGCGATCAAGAAAGCGACGCAGACGTTAGGTGAAACGGATGTGCGTTCGTTCGGCGTCAAGGTGGAGCTGCCGGGGCTGCCGGACGGAGCTGTGGTCGGGATGACGCTGCAATGGATCGGCACGACGGAAGGATGATGACGCATGTCCGAGCTTAAGATAGGCGGCGTAATCGCCGCAGAGTGGAAAGAAATATTCCGGGACCGGAGGCTGTTCTTGATCTTGTTTTTCGTCCCGGTCATGTATTTATTCTTGTTCGGCTCGCTATATACGAGTCACAAGGTGACGAAAATGACGACGATCGTCATGGACCAGGATCAGAGTCCGCTGAGCCGCCAGATGGTGCAGGCGTTCGACGAAAGCGAGACTTTCCAGGTGACCATGGAAGCCCACTCCGAGCAGGAGGTGGAGCAGGCGATCTCCTCGGGCAAGGCGAGGGTCGGGATCTTCATCCCGAGCCGGTTCGAGGCCAGCCTGAAGCAGGGGCATACGCTGCCGCTGATGACCTGGGTGGACGGCAGTAACATGCTGTACTCCAATTCGGCGACCAAGGGAGCCAATGAAGTCATCACGACCTTCAGCATGGGCTTGTCCGCCAAAAAGCTGCAATTGCAGCAGGGACTGCAGGATGAGCAGGTTGCCAATGTGCTGTCGCCGATTCCTTTCCGGTATCGGGTACTGTACAATCCGACCTTCAATTACAGTGACTTCATGATGTATGGCCTGCTCGGCGCGATTCTGCAGCAGGTGCTGTTCCTTGGCATTTCGCTGACGGTGACGCGCGAGAAGGATAGAGGCACGTGGGGAGTCTTTGCCGCTTGGCGGAAGGACCCTTGGAAGATCGCTTATGCGAAGACTGTTCCTTACTTCATCATCAATGTATTCAATACGACCGTGGCGATGCTGATTGCCAGCTATGCGTTCAAAGCGCCGCTGATGGGCAGCTTGCTGGCAGGACTCGCTGTTGTCCTGGCGTTTACCTTCGCCGTGTGCGGGATCGGCTATTTGATTAGCCTATTCTCCAGCAATCAGCTCGGGGCGACTCAGACAGCGATGCTGATCGCAGTCCCGTCGTTCCTGCTCTCCGGGTTCACCTGGCCGTTCGAAGCGATGCCGAAGGCGCTGCAGGTGCTCGGTCATCTGCTGCCATTGACGTACTTCCTGGACGGCATGCGCTCGGTATTTGTGAAGGCGGGCGATTACTCGTCAATTACGTACGATTGTCTGGCACTCGGGATGATGGGACTCGTTACGTTCTTTATCGCGATGCTGCTGTCCCGCTTCGTTATTTTCCGCAAGGAAGCGGGGGTCGCAGAAGAAGTCGGGGGCAGTGGTCCGGTACCGGCAATCGCTCCGCCGGCGGGCACGACCGGGCTGCCAGGTTAATGGAACGTTTCTCCTCCTCACAGCCTGACCGCGACGGAAGCTTGATGATGAAGCATCGATCAGCACGATTCAGACACCGATTAGACATCGATGGCGCTGCTATGCGCGCCGCCAGCAGAAGATGAATGTCGAGGAAGATCCTCGAAATCGGCGTCGCCGATGTCGAGGGTTCCCTAACAAGGTCCAGCCACTGGACCGGACTCTGTTATTTCAGGATAGAAGGAGATGTAGAAGGATGAACGTATCTGTTAAGAAGATGGCGGGCTTATGCGCCGCGATTGCATTGCTGGTGAGTTCGGTGCAGCCTCTGGCGTATGCCGCCAATGATGCGGCCGATGCCAAGCAGGCGATCTACGTGAATGACCTGACGCTGGACACTGTGAGTTCGCTGGATTTGCCTGCCGTGCTGGACCGGGCGCTGAAGGACTCGACCAACCTGCAGCTGCTGCTGCTCAAGTATGCGGCGCAAAGCACCAAGCAGCATGACCTGGAGGACCAGGCCTCCAACCTGTACGGTGCTTCGCCGGGCAATGCCCACCTGCCGGATACGCCGCAGGAGCTGCTGGCCGGCATGGCCGCCCAAGGCATCGTCGTCGATCCGGCGGAGAATCTGTGGATCGGTCCGATGACGACGGTCACGAACAAGGCGGTCAATCAGGTGATTCAGGGGATGGGTGCGATGTCAGATGGCATCAACAAGATTCTGGCCTCGCAGCGGGAGCAGATGAAATCCGCCGCTCACCAGCTCTACAGCGACCAGCGCAATACGCTGCTGCAGCGGGATGAAGCGACGGAGGGTATTCGGCTGCAAACGATCGCGCAGTACGCTCAGCTGCTTGGGCAGAAGAAGCAGCTTGCTTTTATGAATGAATACGAGGCCACGCTGAAGAAGGAAGTGACCCGGGCTAACCTTCTGCAGGAGCAGGGGCTGGCCTCGGCCGAGGATGTGCTGACCGCCGGCAAGGCGCTGTCCAAGCACCAGGAGGACATGACGGCGCTGGTCCAGAACTACCGGCTGGCACTGGTGCAGTTGTCCTTCGATATCGGCATCAAGTTCAATCCCGAGCTGGAGCTGAAGGATATCGCCGAGCTGTCGGAAGGCCCGATCTCGCCGATCGTCCGTGCGGACACCAAAAAGCTGCTGGAAGGCTCGTACGGGATGAAGACCAGCGCCAACAACCTGGATGAAGCGGTATGGCAGCAGTCTAATACGGTAACAGGCTCCACCTATGGAGGCAGTTACCTTGGCGCGAATACGGCGATCGCCGGCTCCAAGAATGTGCAGACCCAGCTGGAGCTGACCAAGAAGATCGAGGCCACCTATACGGACGCCGAGAAGGCATACCAGAGCTGTCTGGCTGAGGCGAGGCTGACGACCGAAGTGAAATCGGACCGGGACAAGATGAAGCTCCGTTACGATGCCGGTGTGATTTCCCTGCATGATCTGAATAAATTTGATCTGAAGGTGCATGGTCAGGAGACGACACTGGAAGCGGCCAAGCTGAAATACTATACGCTGCGCGAGAAAGCGAGGGCGATGGAGAAAGGGTTTATCTCCTGATGTCAGATCCCTCTGTCCGCGCTTTAGACGGAGCCTTGCGCATGCAAGGCTCTTCGCCGCGTCATGGAGGGCAAACCCGTATCGTGATCCGAGCACACAGCAACCACAGTTAAATCAGCTATCGGAATTGGGCAACGCAAGTGAAGTGCCGCCGCGAGGTTCATGCTACCATTAAGGAAGGCAAGACGTTAGCCATCCACAACAAAAGACGATCCCGAAAGGAATGTGTCTCCATGACGAAGGTACGTATCGGACTGGTAGGTCTCGGCAATATGGGAACCGGCCACGCGAAGTATTTGATAGACAAAGAGGTGCCAAACGGCGAGCTGGCCGCGATCTGCGACCTGCGGGAGGACCGTCTCGCTTGGGCAGCTGAGCATCTCGGCGACAATGTAAAGCGCTTCACCAGCTATGAGGCTTTGCTCGATTCGGGAGATGTAGACGCTGTCATTATCAACACGCCGCATTATTTCCATCCGGAGCAGGCGATCCAGGCGCTGCGCAAGGGACTGCACGTGCTGATCGAAAAGCCGGCAGGCGTCTACACCAAGCAGGTTCGCGAGATGAATGAAGCTGCCAAGGAATCGGGACGTGTATTCGGCATCATGTACAATCAGCGCACCAACCCGTTGTATGCCAAGCTGCGCGATCTGATCGAGTCCGGCGAGCTGGGCGAGGTACGCCGTACGAACTGGATTATTACGGATTGGTACCGCTCTCAAAGCTACTACGATTCCGGCGGCTGGCGTGCGACATGGGCAGGCGAAGGCGGCGGCGTTCTGATCAATCAGGACCCTCACCAGCTCGATCTGTGGCAGTGGACGATCGGCATGATGCCTACCCGCATCCGGGCGTTCTGCTCGTTCGGCAAGCACCGCAACATCGAGGTGGAGAACGAAGTGACGGCTTATGCCGAGTATGAGAACGGAGCAACGGGTGTGTTCGTGACCTCTACCTGCGAAGCGCCGGGAACGAACCGCTTCGAAGTAGCAGGCGACCGCGGCAAAGTCGTGATCGAAGACGGCGCTATGACGTTCCATCGTCTGCGCGTCTCGGAATCGGAGTTCAACCGTACGTTCAAGGGCGGCTTTGGCCAGCCGGAATGCTGGAAAATTCCGATCGCCACGCCGGGTGACAGCCCGCAGCATAAAGGTATCACCGCGAACTGGGTGAGCGCGATTGCCAACGGTACGCCGCTGCTGGCACCGGGCGAAGAAGGCATCAAGGGGCTGATGATCTCCAACGCCATGCTGCTGTCCACATGGACGGACAACTGGGTGGATCTGCCGATCGACGAGGAGCTGTTCCTGTCCAAGCTGCAGGAGCGCATCGACGCATCGTCGACGGAGAAGAAGTCTGGCGAATACAAGACGCTTGAAGTGGGCGGCACGCACTAAGAAAGGGGAGCGAACCTGTGGTAGATGTCAAGGACGGGATGAATTATGCGCCGGAAGGCAAGCCGAGCCCGGTCGTGAGTGCTGGGGAGTTTATCTTCGCTGCGGTTGCGCTGGACCACGGTCATATTTACGGCATGTGCAACGGTCTCATCGAAGCGGGAGCAGAGCTGAAGTGGGTCTATGAACCGGATCCGGCGAAGGTAGCGGGCTTCCTGGAGCGCTACCCGCAGGCCAAGGCGGCTTCCTCGTTGCAGGAGATTTTACAGGACCCTGAAGTTCAGCTTGTGGCCGCGGCGGCGGTTCCGTCGGAACGCGGCCCGCTGGGCGTCCAGGTGATGAAGCACGGCAAGGACTACTTCACGGATAAGACACCGTTCACGACGCTGGCGCAGCTGGCGGAGGCTCGCGAGACGGTGAAGGCGACTGGCCGCAAGTATGCGGTGTATTACAGCGAACGGCTTCACGTCGAGAGTGCCGTCTATGCCGGCAAGCTCGTCAAGGAAGGCGCCATCGGCGACGTCGTGCAAGTGCTCGGGCTCGGGCCGCACCGGCTTGGTGCCGCTGGTCGCCCGGACTGGTTCTTCCAGCATGAGCGCTATGGCGGCATCCTGTGCGATATCGGGAGCCATCAGATCGAGCAGTTCCTGTACTTCACCGGTAACACGAACGCCAGAGTCGTGCATAGCAAGGTCGGTAACTTCAACAATCCGGCTTATCCGGAGCTGGAGGATTTCGGGGACGCGACCCTGATCGGGGACAACGGGGCAACCGGTTATTTCCGGGTTGACTGGCTGACACCGGACGGTCTCGGCACGTGGGGGGACGGACGGACGATCATTCAGGGCACGAAGGGCTATATCGAGCTGCGCAAGTATATCGATGTCGGCCGCGAAGCGACGGGCGATCATATCTACCTGGTGGACGGGCAGAAGGAGCATCATCTGAACGTGACCGGTCAGGTCGGGTATCCGTTCTTCGGCGAGCTGATCCTGGACTGCATCAACCGGACAGAGCTGGCGATGACCCAGGAGCATACGTTCAAGGCTGCGGAGCTGTGCCTGATCGCGCAGCAGCAGGCTGTTCATATTCAAGGCTCGGCTGTCGGCCAGCCCAAAGGAGTGTAACGAGCGATGAAGCTATCCGTATTCACAGTATCCACGCCCGATCTGACGCCGGAGGAGCTGGCGGTCGCTGCCAAGGAAGCAGGAATTGACGGCATCGAGTGGCGATACAAGGACGTTCCGGCGGAGTTGGCTGGCGAAGCGCCGTCCTTCTGGCGTAACAATCTGTGCTCGATTCCCGAGCAAGGCGGCGAGGGGGTATGGGATCGCTTCAAGACGGCAGCCGATGCACAAGGGCTGACGACGCTCAGCGTAACTCCTTACCTCACGGTCGGCGATCTCGAGGCAACTGAGCGGGTACTGGCGGCGGCTCGTCATATCGGCGCGTCTTACATCCGGCTGGCTGTCCCGGGCTATAACCGGACGCGACATGCCCGTGAGCTGTTCGCCGAAGGGTTGGCTTACCTGAAGGAAGCCGCTCCGCTCTGCAAGCAGTATGGCGTGAAGGGGCTGCTTGAGACCCATCACAATACGATCGCTGCCAGCGCGAGCGCAGCTTACCGGCTCGTGGAAGGATTTGACCCTGATAGTGTCGGAGTGTTGTACGACCCAGGCAATCTCGTGCACGAAGGCTACGAGAACTACCGGTTCGGCCTTGAGCTGCTCGGCCCGTATCTGGCCCATGTGCACGTGAAGAATGCGATCTGGCGTCAAGAAGGTACCGATCAGGCAGGTGCTCCATCCTGGAACGCAGGCTGGCAGCCGATGTTCCAAGGCATTGTGTCTTGGGCCCAAGTGATAGAAGACCTGAAGGCTGTCGGCTACGAAGGCTATCTGGGTGTCGAGGATTTTAGCGGACAGTTCGGCTCGAAAGAAATGCTCCGCCATTATGCCGATCAGATCCGGCAGCTGCTTTAATCAACGAACTAACGCAGGCGGCGAGCGGTCCGATTGTACGGGGATACAGTCTCATGGTATGCTGGGGGAAACACCGAAGTTTTCGGAGGTTCCCATGTGTGCAAGGACTGTTGACCCGGGTATGTTCTTTACCTACACGTACAAGGCAGATCAGCCGTTAAAGCCTATGTTTCATTCTCATTCGCATTATGAGGTCTACTTTTTTCATAGCGGTGTGTGTAACTACTTGATCGGCGACCGGATTTATGTACTGGCTCCGGGCGATCTGATTCTGATGAATGGCATGACGCTGCACTGCGCCAAAATAGATCCGGCCGTTCCCTATGTCCGCTCGATGGTTCATTTTGAGCCTGGAGCGCTGCAGCCTCTGCTGCCGGCTCATCCGCAGCTGCCCATCTTCCAGCCGTTCCAGGAGCTAGGGAACTACAGGCTGCGCCTGGGGGGAGCCGACCGTGAAGAGGTGGAGCATATTTTACGCCGGATGCATGAGTTCGAGCAGCGTGGAGATGCCGTTGGCGCCTATCGCTGTCAGCTCGCGTTTGCGGATTTGCTGTGCCTGATCTATGAGCACTGCTTGCAGCCGATGCAGGACCGGAGCGACCAGCCGGTGGAGAAGGAACGTACGGTCCAGCAGATCATCTCCTACCTGGAGGCGCATTATACGGAAGACCTGCATCTGGAGCAGCTCCAGCAGGATCTGCACTTAAGCAAGTATTACGTGTCCAAGCTATTCAAGGAAGTGACGGGAGTTACGATCTTCGACTTCGTCTACCAGCGCCGGATCAATCAGGCTCGGATCGAGTTTTTGCTCGATCCGAAGCTGCCGGTGACCGAGGTCTGCTTCAAGGTAGGCTTCAAGCATTTGGCCCACTTCAGCCGCGTTTTCAAGCAGCAGGTCGGCGAGACGCCGGAGCGCTACAAGCGTTCCCTCGCCGGAACCTAGATGAGGTATATAGGACCACGACAAAATCACGGAACCCTTCATGGGGACCGTGATTTTGTTATTGTTAATTTTCAGAAAATTTGGAATATATACATTGACTTGAAAATGCTTACACCATTACCATAACGATCAAAGGAATAAATAATCAAATCGTGGGGTGTATGAGCATGAAGGGCCATGAACTTGAAGATGTCCTGGTAACGGAAACGAGCAGCTGCTACAACGATTATGTGGCCTTCAAAGCGATGTCTCCAGACCAACTGCAAGCCATCCAAAAGCAATATTACACCGAGCTTCATGCGTTGCGGGACGAATTGGACGGATTGCTGAATGAGCTGCGGACCCTGTTGAAGCTTGCACCTGAGCCATATTTGAAGAGTGCCTAAATAAATATCATATAGAAGCGAATGATACAAAGCCGGCTCCTCATGGCGAGGACGCCGGTTATTGGTTTGTCTGCCACTCTAGGCTGAGCCCGTAACTTATCGTGACTTTATGAATGTGATTAACACTGCTATACTGGGTCATATATGGATCCATGAAACGATAGGCAGCAGCTGAACGGATCAGAAAGCGGTGAGATATGCCCCAATCACTCCTATTCGATATGGATGGAACGCTGTTCCAAACGAACAAAATATTAGAGGTATCTCTTGAAGACACCTTTGCTTATTTGAGGTCTCTACATGAATGGTCGGCCGGAACTCCAACTCAAAAATATCGCGAGATCATGGGGGTTCCTTTGCCGGTCGTCTGGGAAACGCTATTGCCGGATCATTCCGATTCGATTAGAGAAACGGCGAACCGATTTTTCCAAGAGAGCTTAATCACCAACATTAATCAGGGGAAAGGAGCCCTGTATCCGCATGTCGGTGAGGTTCTTCATGATTTGAAGCAAGCCGGGCATTCTTTGTTCATCGCTAGCAATGGGGAAGTCGAATACCTGCAAGCCATTGTCAGCCACTTCGGTTTGGATGCCTGGGTGATAGAAACCTATAGTATTCAACAGATACAATCTCAGAATAAGACAGATTTAGTTCGTCATATTCTGAATAAATACCATATCGAAACGGCGGCGGTCATTGGTGACAGGCTGTCTGATATTCATGCCGCCAAGTACAATGGTTTGATGGCTGTTGGCTGCCGCTTTGATTTTGCTCAAGAAAGCGAGCTTGAACAAGCAGATGCGGTCATTGATGACCTTCTTGAGCTGCGGACGCTATTTCTGTAAAGCTCTGCACTCCTGTTATAAAACAATAGTACGAAAACAAAGAGCCGTCTCCCCAAGGACGGCTCTTAAACTTGCCTTATTTTAAATCCTGAATACTCATTTTTTCAAGCTCTCTAGTCCTGTTTCGTTTATCGCGACAGGCATAGTAAATACCGAGCAGGATGGCTGTTGGGATATTATAAAGAATAAAAATATAGATGGCTTGTAAAAGAGCAGCAACTTTAGGGAATTGAACGGCATTTAGGATGGTTTTAAAACTTTGATCGGTGGATGCAGTCGTCATATATAAGCTAAGTCCTAACACAACCATGATCGAAACCAATAAAGATATCGCTGGGAGCACCAGACCCGGCCACTTATTATCTTTCTTCGAGAGAAAAATCTGCAGAAAAATCGCTCCAGTTATACCTGCTGCAAGCCAAAGAAAAGCAAATGTAGGATTCATGATTATTGATTTCCTTTCCATTTTTTGAATTCTGAAATCAAAATCTTGGCCGTATCAAAGTCAAGCTTGTCGTTGATGACCAGTCGTTTGATCAAGCCAATATAAGGCTCATTGGATGTGTCCTCACTTATTTGAATCTTCTGAATCAGCCTATCCAGTCTGAGCCGAACCGTAGGGTAGGTTACGCCGTAATGGCTTGCCACTTCCTTGAGAGAACCGGAAGCCTGCAGAAAGTTCTTAATAAACACCACATCTTCATCTTCCAGATTGACCATCCAATCCGGGACAATTTCAATCGTCATCCTGACACCACCTTTAATAAAATTAAATATAACATTTAATTTTATTAAAATCAAATTGTAATATGATCTACATAAAAATGAAGTGATGATAAAAAAAGACCACAAGGAGTCTTAGCTTCTCGCGGTCTTCCTGGATATTCAACCCTTATGACACTTTATAATCAGCGTAGAGGGGATGATTCGGGCTTTTGTGGCGGAATACCACTTGGATGATGGATCTGAGTCATGATCATTCACCTCAGAATCTTCGATCACCTTATCGATGATGAATCCGGCCTGGATTAAATCATTGATGAACGTACTTATTTTTCTGTTGTGCATGATGATAAGGGCGCCTCGCCAATTATCGTGCTTTTCAAAACCTTCTTGAACATAGGAGCGTCTAAACTTCAACTCTTCCTTTTCATTGTCGTAATCCACCACACTGTGAACGGGATGCTCCCAACTAAAAACGAAAACACCGCCTGGCTTCAGCGCTTTATAAATATGACTGAGTGTTCGGGGTAAGTTGACGGTCCAACCGAGTGCGTATACAGATAGTGCTTTATCAAAATAGTTCTCAGGGAGATTGGGAATGTCCTCCATAGGGGACTCGATAAACGTAATGGGAATCTGTAAGGGAGATACAACCTTTCTTGCCGTCTCAATTTGTGTAGTGGACAGGTCGACTCCCCATAACTCGCGTGCTCCGCGCTTGGCGAGATATTCCAGCGTATGTCCGCTCCCACAACCTACTTCTAATATCGTGCTATCTGCAATTTCTCCAAGTAAAGCTAATTCTTCCTCCGCAGGCGCGTAGGGTCCATAATCCAGGACTTCAAACGTTCCTTCGAAAAATTGACCGGCGACTTGATTCCAACCCGCCTTATTTAGCTTGATCATCTCTTGCTGATCCAACACGGAAAAGACCTCCCCAATCATAATTAATAGGTACTGGGCCTATCCATCGTAACATGGAGTGGATAATATATACAATTTGCCAAATGTATTCCTTAGGCTGACAAGTCTTGATGTCCCCGTGTTAAAACTGGACTTCACTCGAGTGAACAAGGGTAGCGAATGGCTCAAGAATGCTATTATGATGGTTGATAATCTGTTCGGCTGTTAATCCATCGGAGTCATAGGTGCTGTGGCAGTCGGTTACCAATTCGACATGGTAACCGTGTGAATAAGCGCTCTTCACCGTTGTATCCACGCAATATTCGGTTTGAATTCCGCACATCACTAAAGCATCAATACCATAATCCTGCAGCTGCGAGTGGAGCTCAGATTCGAGAAACGAGTCCGCATGATATTTGATAATAAGAGACTCCTGCTCGAGAGGGGCAATCTGTTCATGTACCTGCCATAACGGTTGATTTTCAGATCGGAGAGAACCCTCCTGTTCAGTAAACAAGATATAGAATACGGGGGAGTTTCGCATTCGGGCTTGGTCAATCAAGCATTTAGTCTGTTCAAGTAGTCTTTCTTCTTGATAGAGGGATTTTCCGCCGTAATTTTTCCATACAAAAGGCTTGGCCTGCATGTCAATAATAAGTAGTGCCTTTCCCATTTCAGGAAACCCTCCTTGCTCCATGTTTTATGATCTCATGCTTCCATAATCCATGCCGGTTGCAGTAGGCGTATAACGTTCCGCCCTGCATGTTGGGAAATCGTAATTCTGCGGCTTGCTCCGGGTACAATTTGACGAACATCAACCTGTCATAAGAGACATAGGCAACAAAGGATATATAGTGGTCTCTACTCATCTCGTGTTGAATGGTCACAAAATGATCGTCTTCAATAGCATGAACGGTTATTTCGTGCTCATCATTCTCCGGCTGGGCAAGCAGCGGCTCCAAGATCCTGCCGCAGCATGAAATGCCCATGGCCCCCATACTGGTCGTGACATTGCCGCAGCCCGGACATGCGTAAAAATTCAGCTTTTTCATATTTCCTTTGTCCTGTTCATTCGGATCTAAGTCCCCTAATAAAATCTTCTCAATATTGACTCCTAAGATGTTGGATAGCTCACTAAGCAAGGACACATCCGGACATCCTAGACCACGTTCCCATTTGGAGATCGTCTTGTCGCTAATATGCATAAGATCGGCTAAATTCCTTTGTGTCATATTTTTTTCTATACGCAGACTGTGAATGAGCCTTCCTACCTTATGGCAATCCACGTGATCCACCTCCTCTGTTTCTAGCGTATCAAGGATCGATGCTCCTCACAATAAACGCTCCGTAGAGTGGCAAGAAGAAAATAAATAAGTGACTTGCTTTCTGCTTACTTGCAACCATTCCACACGGTTCGTCTCTGCTTACTCCTGAAATGGCAGCGAAAAAGAAGCCGGAAGCGATATTGGCGAATAATGATTGGTTTCTGAATCAGCTGTATTCGTTTCTTCCAGAGTTAAATATTAAGAGGAATATACGAATTCATTAATTTATTATAGAACGACCTTTGGAAGAGACATTTATGAGGGTCCGCTTTCAAAAGAAGTGATGACGAACCGAATACATACGATTTATAAGCCGTTTCATGATCGTTTATCTGAGGAGATCGGGAACCTATTACAAAGTCAGAATAGAGTGCTTTTACTTGATCTGCATAGCTTCTATATTCAATCGACGGCTGATGTCGTACTCGGAACCTGTGGGGGCAGAAGCTGCTCGCCGAGCTTTCTGAACATGGTCTATGAAGCGTTTGTCTCAGAAGGATTTGTGGTCAAAATTGACGAGAAGGGACTAACGGGTGGTTACATCGTTTCACATTACAGTGCAATCCCTCAAGTAGAAGCTATACAAATTGAGCTAAGGTACACGACTTACATCGATGCACGTGATTTTGGAGAAGAAGAGATTACAGAAAAAAATAGCGCGCTGTTTCTTGCAGCCCAAAGTCGGTTAGCCAAAGTCTTTCGAACCATCGAGGGAGAGGTTATTTCTTGAACCCTTGGCGGTTACCCGCTTTGCAGGATTTTTCTGGTAGCTGGAGAATATCTTCAAGATACGGAAGCGGGAGTGCCCGTTGTGTCACTCAGCTAGACCGAACCTAGATGCAGACAAAGCGAGGAACGACTTCATGAAATGGATCAAGAACCTGAAATTACTGCCCAAGCTTCTACTCATGATTGCGCTTCCGATGCTGGGCGTTCTATATTTCACCGCATCGTCCATCACGGAAAAGGTACAGCATCTGAACAGTGTCAGCAGGCTGGAAGAGCTGACAAAGCTCGCGGTAGCTACCAACCAGCTCGTTCATGAGCTGCAGATCGAGCGCGGACTCGTGTCGACGATGTTCGGCAACCGGACGGAAACGGAGGTTTCCGGAATGAATGTGCAGCAGAACCAAACGGATCGCAGTATCGATGCTTTCCGGAAGGTGTTCACGGATATGGATCCGAGTACGCTGGATAAGGAAATTTGGGGAGATTTCGAGAGGCTGGCCGGACAACTGAACCAGATCGGGGATGTCCGTCGCAAGCTGGCAGGGGAGCAATCCACCGAGTCGGATATTGCGCTTTATTACAGAGAGACGGTTGCCCGGTCGTTTGAGGCCAATGAGAATCTGATCAATCTGAGCAGTGACGTGCAGATTTCCAAGAAGCTGTCCGCGCTGCTCAACTATTCGCGCAGCAAATACGGGGCGAGCCAGGAACGCAGCTTTGTCTTCGAGAGGCTATCGGTGGGAAGGCTGGAGGTTGCCGACTTCCGGCGGCTGGGGGCTGTAATTAATGAGCAGCAGGTGTATCAGCAGGTGTTCGAGACGTTCGCCGATCCTGAAGCGATAGCGCTGCATAAATCTGCTGCGACGAACCGGGCCTTCGCCGAGGTTGAGCGTCAGCGTCAGATTCTGCTGGCCACTGAGCCCGGACGGGAGCTCAATCTGGACCCGAGGGTCTGGTTCGAGGTATCATCCGAGCGAATCGACCAGATGAAGAAAACGGAGGATGCTTTGTCCTCCGTGCTGATAGCGGACATGAACGCCATGCAGAGTGCCTCCCGCAAAGAGCTGATCCTGGTAGCCGGCATGAATATACTGCTTCTTGCTGCAGCGCTGCTGATAAGTTTGATCGTCGTCCGCCGTCTGCTCCGGCCGATTCGGGAGCTGAAGCAGTCCATCGGCTACATCCTGGACGGGCAGATGGATATTACGGTTGAAGTCACATCACGCGACGAGGTCGGCGAGCTGAGCGGGGCCTTCAGGGAGCTGATTGATAGTCTCCGCAATGTCATCGTCCAGGCGGGCAGCATCACCAAGGGGGACTATAATCAGGTTATCACCCCCAAATCAGACGGAGATGTGCTGAGCATAGCGCTGCGCGACATGCTGCAATCCCTCAAGGAAGCCAGGCAGGAGAACGAGCGCCAGTTCTGGCTGAAAACGCAGCTGGCTCGTCTGATCGGGTTGTCGCAAGGGGTAGAGTCGCTGGAGAAGGTGGCGAGCCTGCTGATCTCGGAAATCTGCCAGCTGGTGGAGGCGGGGCAGGGTGTATTCTACGTGAGGGAAACGACGCACGGCTCTAGGCCCGTATACGTCATGTACGGCAGCTACGCGTTCAGAGATCGCAAATTACTCTCCACGCGCATCGAGCTCGGCGAGGGACTGGTTGGCCAGGTGGCACTTGAGGGCAAAGCCATACAGCTAAGCGGCGTGCCGGACGATTACATACGGATCGGCTCGGGGCTAGGAGAAAGCAAGCCGAGAACGGTGCTGGTGCTGCCCGTGCTGTTCGAGGGCCGTGCGATCGGAGTGATGGAGCTGGCATCGTTTCGTGCGTTTACCCCGATCGAGGAGGATTTGCTGGATCAGCTGTCGTCGTCGCTGGGCGTGGTGGTGCAGAGCATCCTAGGCCGGCAGCGAACGGAGGAGCTGCTCCATGAGTCACAGCTGCTGGCTGAGGAGCTGCAGACCCAGCAGGAGGAGCTGCGCACAGCCAATGAGGAGCTGGAGGAGCAGACTCGAATGCTCAAACATTCCGAGGAGAAGCAGCGTATCCAGAGCGAAGAGCTCCAGGCCATCAATGAGGAGCTCGAGGAAAAAACGAATTATCTGCAGCTTCAGAAGGCCGATATTGAGAAGCAGAATGCGTTTATTCAGCGCTCCCAGCAGGAGCTGCAGGTCAAGGCTGCAGAACTGGAGCAGACCAGCCGCTACAAGTCGGAATTTCTGGCGAATATGTCCCACGAGCTGCGTACGCCGCTCAATAGTCTGCTCATTCTGGCCAAGTCGCTGGCAGCCAACGACGATCACAATCTGACGGAGGATCAGATCGAATCGGCCAAGGTCATATATAGCGGAGGACTCGATCTGCTTACGCTGATTAACGATATTCTGGATTTGTCCAAGGTGGAGGCCGGCAAGCTGGACATCCGGATGGAACCGGTCCGGCTGGAGAAGCTGGTGAGCAATTTGGAGCATCAGTTTCAGCCGGTGGCCAGGGACAGAGGTCTAAATCTGGAGCTTTCGATGGGAGAGGGAGTGCCGGATTCATTTGTAACGGATGGACAGCGTGCGGAGCAGGTGCTCAAAAACCTGCTGTCCAATGCGTTCAAGTTCACCCATCACGGCTCCGTGTCAGTTCGCATCTACCGCTTGGACGAGCAGGAAGGCAGAGCTCATGACTCGCAGGAGGGCAGCAAGCTCGCCTTTTCCGTTACGGATACGGGAATCGGTATCCCACTCCGTAAGCAGCAGGCGATTTTCGAAGCGTTCCAACAGGCGGACGGCTCGACCAGCCGCAAGTATGGAGGAACGGGACTCGGGCTGACGATCTCTCGGGAGCTGACCAAGCTGCTGGGCGGCGAGCTGCAGTTGCATAGCGAGGAGGGTGTAGGCAGCACGTTCACGCTTATCTTACCGCTGTCCCCAGCCGTGAATACGGGAAATGCGGAGAGAAGGACCGCATCCGGTGCCTGGACGGCTTCGTCCGATCCCAGTGATCGTGACGTATTCGTATCCCTGCCGCAAGTGGCAGCGTCTTCCTCTGTAACCGGGTCTGCAGCGGGAGCCCGGGACGGGGAGGCGGCTGTCGAGCCGCCGTACCGGATCCGGGAATTTATTCCGGATGACCGCAGCAGCCTGGAGGATGCCGGTGCCAATCAAGGTCAGGCGAAGACGATTCTGATCGTCGAGGACGATCCGGCCTTCGCCAAGGTGCTGCTGGACTTGTCCCGCAAGAAGGGCTTTCTTGGCCTGACCGCGGGTGACGGCTTCAGCGGCCTCCAGCTTGCTAGGCGGTATGTGCCCAGCGCAGTGCTGCTGGATCTAGGCCTGCCGGATATGGACGGCCTCAAGGTGCTCGATCACCTCAAGTTCGACAGCGATACCCGGCATATTCCGGTCCATATTATTTCTGGCAAGGACGCCGGTAAGGCTTCCCTGCTGAGGGGGGCTGTCGGCTTCCTGTCCAAGCCTACGGATGGCGAGGACATCGAGGCGATGTTCGAACGGATTGAACGTGTAGTGAATGAGCGAATCAAGCAAGTGCTCATTATCGAGGACGATACGGGCAATCACAAGGCCATTCATGCGCTGCTGAAGCATAAGAAAGTGGAGATTCACAGTGCGTATACCGGCGAAGAGGGCCTAGCGCTGATCCGGGAGAACGACTATGACTGCGTGATACTGGATCTGAAGCTGCCTGATATGAGCGGGCAGCAGTTGCTGGAGCGTCTGGTTGCGGACCCCGGCATCGCGACGCCTCCGATGATTATCAATACGGGGCAGGAGCTAACGCAGGACGAATACAAGGAATTGAACCGATTCACCGACAGTATCGTGATCAAGGGGGCGAACTCTCCCGAGCGCCTGCTGGACGAGGTGTCGCTGTTTTTGCACAGCGTGCAGAAGACGCTGCCCGAGAAGCAGCGCCAGATGATCCGGATGTCGCTGGATTCGGATGAAACCCTCCAGGGACGCAAGGTGCTGCTGGTCGATGACGATCTGCGCAATACGTTTGCGTTGTCCAAGGTGCTTCGCCAGCATGGGCTCGATGTGGTGATGGCCGATAACGGTAAGCTGGCGCTGGAGCGCCTGGAGAGCGAGCCGGGCATCGAGCTGGTCATCATGGATATTATGATGCCGGTGATGGATGGGTACGAAGCGATGCGCCACATCCGGAGCAACCCGAGCTTCCAGCACCTGCCGATTATCGCTCTCACAGCCAAGGCGATGGCCGGAGATCGTGAGAGATGCATGGAAGGAGGGGCCAACGACTATATGACTAAGCCTATAGATGCGGATAAGCTGCTGTCCTTAATCCGCGTGTGGCTCTTTGAATCATGATGAATGAGAAAGATCTGGAGAAACTGGAAGCGGATCTGGTGCTCCAGGCGATCTATGAGGCGCATGGCTTCGATTTTCGCCAGTATGCGCGCTCGTCCCTGCTCCGGCGTCTGCATGTGATCCGGCAGAAGGCGGGGGTGAACCATCTCTCCGAGCTGATCCCGCTCATTCTGCACGATGACCGGTTCATCCGCGACCTGCTGACGAATATGTCGGTGACGGTGACGGAGATGTTCCGGGATCCGGACTTTTTCCTGGAGCTTCGGACCAAGGTAATCCCGGTACTCAAGACGTATCCGTTCGTGAAAATCTGGCATGCGGGCTGCGCCACCGGGGAAGAGGTGTACTCGATGGCGATCCTGCTCCAGGAGGAGGGCTTCTACGATCGCGTGCAAATCTACGCGACCGATATGAACCAGCAGTCGCTGAAGATCGCCGAAGAAGGCATCTATCCACTCGACGCGATCCGCAAATTTACCGTGACCTATAACAGCAGCGGAGGTAAGGCTTCCTTCTCCGACTACTATTATGCGAAGTATCAGATGGCCAAGATGAACGAGGATCTGAAGCGCAACATTGTGTTCACGGCTCACAATCTCGTGACGGACCACGCGTTCGGGGAGATGAATATGATTGTATGCCGCAATGTGCTGATTTACTTTGACAGACAGCTGCAGAATCAGGTGTTCCGGCTATTCGATCAAAGTCTGGTACACCGGGGGTTTCTATGTCTGGGAAGCAAGGAATCGCTGGAGTTTTCTTCGCTCAGAAGGACGTATGAGGATGTATCGTCACGCTGGCGAATTTTCCGCAAGCCCTTGACCTGATGCCGGATCGGGCAGCCTAGGGTCATGCACGGTGCAGGTGCAGAGCAGACAGGAGGCGAGCAGGTTTATGAAACAGTATGAAGCGGTTGTCATCGGTGTTTCCGCAGGCGGCTTACGGGCGTTAAGCATCTTGCTGTCTGCCCTGTCTGCACAATTCCCGCTGCCGCTGATCATTGTGCAGCATACCAAGGAAGGCTGCGACAGCTTCCTGGCTGATCATCTGAACAGCCAGGCGCCCCTCCGGGTGAAGGAAGCGGATGATAAGGAATACGTGCAGCCCGGCAACGCTTATCTGGCGCCTGCAGGCTACCATCTGCTGGTAGAGGAAGACCGCAGTCTGAGCTTATCAGTCGATCCGCCTGTTCTCCATTCCCGTCCGTCCATCGATGTGTTGTTCGAGAGTGCCGCTTATGTATATGAGCAGTATTGCATCGGTATCGTATTGACCGGGGCGAACGGGGATGGGAGCCAGGGGCTTCGTCGAATCAAAAAACACGGCGGCTTGGCCATCGTGCAAAATCCGGAAACGTCCGAATGCGCGACGATGCCAGACGCGGCGATCCGCGCAGCCGGGCCTGATTATATTCTGGATCTGGAGGATATCGGTACATTCCTGAATGGGTTGGGTGAGCGCCTGATGGCCCGCAGACATGGACGGAAGAAGGAGGAGGACCTATGAACGGCGCTCTGGACGGGCAATTATCGAAGATTCTGGTCGTCGATGACCGCAAAGAAAATCTATACGCGATGGAAAGGATTTTGAAAACGCTGCCTTGTACGGTGTATGCGGCCCATTCGGGCAACGAGGCGCTATCGTTGACTCTCCGCCATGACTTTGCGCTGATTCTGCTGGATGTCAGCATGCCGGAGATGGACGGCTTCGAGCTGGCGGAGCTGCTGCGCAGCCACGAGGAAACGCAGCAGATTCCGATTATTTTCGTCACGGCGATCAATACAGAGGACAAGAGTGTATTCAAGGGCTATGAGTCCGGCGCCGTCGATTATTTGTTCAAGCCGGTGGATGTGGATATTTTGCTGAGCAAGGTCAAGGTCTTTCTGGAGCTGAATATGAAGCGGAAAGAGCTGGAGTCGATTCAGAGCGAGCTGGAGCGCAGCAATCGAAGTCTGGCGGAGTTCGCGCAAGTCGTCTCTCATGATCTGCGCAATCCTCTGCATGCGATCACCGGGCTTAGTGAGCTGCTGCTGCTGAAGCACGCGAGTGGCCTCAATGAGCGAGGCAAGGCTTCGGTAGAGCAAATTGCCGCATCCGCCCAGCGGATGGACAAGCTGATTACGGACCTGCTGGCCTTCGCCAAGGTGAATGCGCAGATCACAGGTTATCGGACCGTCGATCTGAATGAAGTGCTGCGGGACGTCATATCCGATCTGAGCGGCAGATTGAATCAGAGCGGCGGAAGCATTGAGCTGGCGGGTGAATTGCCCAAGCTGGAGGCCGACCGGACGCAGATGTACCAGTTGTTTCAAAATCTGCTCGGCAATTCGATCAAATACCATGCGCCGGACCGGCCTCCGCGTATCCGTCTCGGGACGATCCGGCTGGCGAGTCCGGATGTGTGCTGCTTCTATGTGGAGGACAACGGGATCGGCATGCAGGAGAAGGAGCTGCCGACGATATTCGATCCTTTCACCCGTCTCAGCAATGCCCAGGGATATGAGGGGGCAGGACTTGGACTGTCTACGGTCCGCCAAATTATCCAGAGGCATCAGGGGTCGATTGATGTGTCCAGCAAGCTGGGCGAAGGGACGATCTTCAAGCTGGCTTTCCCTGTGACCCAGGGCTTCGTATGATTGGGCATGGGCTGCGGCAGCGGATGCAGCAGAGGCTGAAACTCGCGTCACGGAAGTGGCGCGGGGGAGTTGCGCGTTGTTTTGACACGTGTTATCCTAAGGCTGAGGTGATCCAATGACGAAGCGTGTGACCAGTCATGATGTGGCCAAACGGGCGGGAGTTTCCCGGGGGGTTGTCTCTGCTGTCATTAACGGCACGCCCGGCATACGTGTCAGCGAAGAGAAGCGCAGGGAAGTGATTAAGGCTATCCAGGAGCTGAATTATAGTGTGGATGCGCAGGCTCGCAGCATGCGGACCGGCCGGAGCGGGTGTATCGCTGCTTACGGGAACCTGGATAATCCATTTTTCCTCCAGGTGCTGCAGGGTGCTCAGCGCGCGTGTACGGAGAGAGGCTATCATCTGCTGCTGTACGGATACAACCGGCAGGAGAGCAAGCAAGCCCTGATTCAGCTGTACAATCAGAGAAGGATTGACGGCCTGCTGACGAAAGACGTAACCGGGTTCGCAGATGAAGAGTGGCTGGCATCGGTCAGAGCTGCAGGATTGCCGTACATGTCGGTCGAAGGCTACCCGGAACAGGAGGAGGTGCCGTCTGTTCTGCTCGATTATGGAGCCAGTATGGACCTGGCACTCGACTATCTGTACGGGCAGACTGGACTTCCGCCTGTCTATGTGGAGTTGTACAGTGGATCAGCCTACGCGCCCAACTGGGGAGACCGGAACAGGCGCTCCGCATACGAGGCCTGGATGGAGCGCAAAGGCTTGGTGCCTGCCATCTGGCAGCAGCCGGATCATGATACGGACCCGCAGGCATGGGATGAATGGCTTGGCGGGCTTCCCCTGCCATCCGCGCTGTTGACCAATTGGTCGCGGGGGGGCTTCCTGATCTACCAGGCGGCGCGACGGCTGGGACTTAGCATCGGCAAGGACCTGTATGTAATGGCTGCGGACAATACGATGCGGGCCAATGCGTATATGGTGCCTCCTTTATCCTCCGTGGAAATACCTTATGTGGAAATGGGGGAAGCGGCCGCTTATCGGCTGCTGGATATGATCGAGGGGAACCATCCCCAGGCTGCGTCCAAGATCTGGATACCTGCGGTGCTGGAGCCCCGTGAGAGCACGCTGCTTGCAGGGGAAGGGGGGCCTCAGGAAAGCTGAGAATCTAGTGTCGGTGTCGTTTGGGCTGATGGGGAGCTACACCGGCCTCGAGCTTGGGTCGGCAGGGCGTACGAGTGCGGAGGGCACAGTAGGCCACTGATAGAACGAGTGAGTACCGTCACGGCAGGGCGGTTTAACAGAGAGTCCGGACGCCCAACAGACGGGTAGCGATGCCTGGAACGGGGGAGCCAAGCCTGCTTGTAAATCTGCCCCAATTCCGGCCATTTCTGGTGGGGCCAACGGTAAGGGATTTTGCTTGTCTGATGATATAACGTGTTATCATACTTTGTTATGAAAAGAGGAGCTGCTCATGCATTGGACTGTAGAAAAATTGGAAGACCGTATCCGCCTGCTGGACCCGTTTCGTTACCGGGATGGGGCTGCGCTGAGCTGCCGCTGGCTGGAGGATGAGGAGGGCTTGGTCGGAGCGTATCCGCCGGACTTTAGCCAAGCGGCCGAAGTACATCCCGGTGTACGTTGGTCGGGCAAGGACCGGTATGTATGGTTGAATGTCCTTGTAGAGGTACCCCTCGACTGGCAGGGAAGAAAAGTGTTCGGACGCTTCGACTTTGGCCGGACAGGCGGAGGGGGCAATAGCGGCTTCGAATCCTTGCTATTTATCGGCGGGGAGCCTTATCAGGGAGTAGACTCCAACCATCAGGAGGTTCTGCTCCCCGCGGATGCTGCCGGACGCACGCTGGATCTTTCGTTCCGCTTATGGTCGGGTCTCGGAGGCTATGACAGTCAGGCTACGCTGGAGCATCATATCGCCAGAGCGGAGCTCTGCTGGCTGGACGAAGCGGCCGATGATCTGTTTTATACGAGCCGGGCGGTTCTGGATACCGTCAAGCTGTTAGGCGATCAGCGGACCGAGCATCATGAGCTGCTGGCGCTGTTGGATGGCGCTTACCTGCTGCTGGATTGGTCGCGTCCGGGCTCGGAGGATTTCTATGCCTCCGTCCGCAGCGCTCAGGAGGCTCTGCAGGAAGGGCTGGGTAAGCTGTCCAAGCATCATGCGGTTACGGTCCAATGCATCGGACATACGCATATCGATGTGGCCTGGCTGTGGCGGCTGAAGCATACGCGCGAGAAGGCAGCACGGTCTTTCTCGACTGTATTGCGGCTGATGGAGCAGTACCCGGAGTATATATTTCTGCAGACTCAGCCGCAGCTCTACGCGTATATCAAAACCGATTATCCCGAGATTTATGAAGCGATCCGTGAGCGCGTAGCGGATGGGCGCTGGGAAGCGGGGGGAGCCATGTGGCTGGAAGCCGACTGCAATCTGACGTCAGGGGAATCGCTGGTGCGCCAGCTGCTGTACGGGATTCGGTTTTTTCAGCAGGAATTCGGCGTGACCTGCCGGTATTTATGGCTGCCGGATGTGTTCGGCTACAGCTGGGCTTTGCCGCAAATTTTACGCAAGAGCGGAATCCAGGCCTTCATGACGACGAAGATCAGCTGGAATCAATATAACCGGATGCCGCATGACACGTTTCACTGGAGGGGCATCGACGGAACGGAGATTTTGACGCATTTTATTACAACGCCGGACCCGGGAGGCTCGGAGGGGACCTTTTATTACACGTACAATGGAGCGATAACACCGTCGACGATCCAGGGAATCTGGGAGGCTTACCGGGATAAGGCGGTCAACCGCAAGCTGCTGCTGGCATACGGCTACGGCGATGGGGGAGGAGGCGTCAACCGTGATATGCTGGAGATGAGACAACGGCTGTCGACCATGCCGGGTCTCCCTCAGGTGACGACGGGCCGGGCAGATGCTTATTTCGAGGAGCTGCTGGAGACGGTGGAGGAAACCGGATCGTATGTCCATACCTGGGACGGGGAGCTGTATCTGGAGCTGCACCGGGGGACCTATACCAGCCAGGCCTACAATAAACGGATGAACCGGAAGCTCGAGCTGCTGTACAAGGAGACCGAGTGGATGGCTGTCCGCCAGGCGCTCACCGGCGGCTGGGAGCGTTACCCGCAGGAGGAGCTGTACGAGGGCTGGAAGATCATCCTCCGTCATCAGTTCCACGATATCATTCCCGGATCCTCGATCCGGGAGGTGTATGCGGACAGCCGAGAGGAGTACGCGGAAGCCGAACAGATCGCGCTGCGTATCTGGAGGCAGGCGGCGGAGGCGCTAACCGAGGCGGGCGGGCAGAGATTGGCGAACAGCGGGCCATTGCCAGGAGCCGAGTGGAGTGCTGGAGCTGATATCATGGTCGGCAGCAGCCGGAGCTTTACCGTCTGGAACAACGCGTCCTGGGAGCGGACGGAACTGGTGGCGATTCCGGCTGATAGCGGGCTCGGAGCCGGGAGCTGGAAGGATAGCAGCGGGGCGAAGCTTGCGGCGCAGCGGTCGGCAGCCGGGGACGAGTGGCTGGTCCGGGTGCTATCGGTCCCTTCGCTGGGCCAGGCCGTCGTGACCTTCGTACCCGGGGAAGAGCAGAGCGACTGCGGGTCGCAGGACTCCCCATTCCGGGCGGAGCCGGGCCGGATCGAATCTCCTTACCATATCGTGGAATGGAATGAAACAGGTCAGTTGATCCGCATCTATGATAAGCAGGCAGAGCGGGAGGTGCTGGCTCCCGGACAGCTCGGGAACGTGCTGGAGGTCTTCGAGGATAAGCCGAAGGGCCGACATGAGGCGTGGGACATCGATCTGTTCTATCAGGAGAAGCGGCGGGTTATCGACGAGCTTCAAGAGGTTCGGATTGTGGAGAACGGCCCGCTGTATGCGGTCGTGGAGTTCCGCTGGAGCTACATGGATTCGCACGTCCGGCAGCGGATGGTGCTGTATGCACATAGCAAGCGTATCGACTTCGATACGCACGTCCACTGGCACGAGCAGCGTCAATTGCTCAAGGCAGCCTTCCCGGTAGACATCCGGGCGACGGAGGCGACCTATGACATCCAGTTTGGCAATGTGAAGCGTCCGACACACTGGAATACGAGCTGGGACTATGCCCGCTTCGAGAGCGTGGGCCATCAATGGGCAGACCTGTCCGAGCGAAGCTATGGCGTCAGCCTGCTGAATGACTGCAAGTACGGCTACGATATCAAGGACAATCGGCTGCGCCTGACGCTGATCAAGTCGGCCAAGGTACCCGATCCTACGGCCGACCAGGGTGAGCACCGGTTTGTATACGCGTTATTTCCCCATAGCGGAGACTGGCTGGAGGGCGGCACGGTGCAGGCGGCTTATGCGCTGAATCAGCCATTGTCCGTATCGGAGGGAGCTGCCGGGGCATTGCCTGGCTCCCTCTTCCGGGTATGGGAATCGGACGGGGCGCGCGTGATGGTCGATGCGGTTAAGAAAGCGGAGGATGGCCGCAAGGTCGTGCTTAGGCTTCATGAGTATGCCGGCAACCGCGGCAAGCTCACGATAAGCAGTGATTACGGTATCGTGTCCTGGCAGGAGTGCGATCTGCTGGAGCAGCCGGAAGGGGAGCTGGTGGAGCAGCCTGAGTTTCACGGTGAGGTGAAGCCCTATGAGATCCGAACGTTCCTCGTTACCTTCGCGGATTGAACATAGCTGCAAGGTAAGGGCATGAGGTCAAGGCAGCATTAGCCCTAATGCCTGCACGCACCGCTTTCGGCATAGGCGTGTGCAGGCATTGCGGCGGTGAGGGCCTCATGGCCCTGGAGGCCAATCCCCGGTCACCCGTTCGAGACGAGTGGGAGGATTCCGATTCAGTGAATAGCTGCATTTTTTATATTTACTCCGAATGGAACTTGATGTAAGTTTAGAAAGGAATCATTTTCCTATACTAGACACTGAGAAGGATGATAAACAATGCCTGTCGTAGATATGCCGCTAGACAAGCTGAGAACGTATGAAGGACGCAATCCGAAGCCTGCCGATTTCGATACTTACTGGGAGCAGGCACTCGAAGAAATGAAAGCGGTTGATCCGCAGGTGGAGCTCGTCCCCGCCGAGTTTCAGGTACCCTTCGCCGAATGCTTTCACCTCTATTTTACCGGGGTCAAGGGAGCGAGAGTCCATGCCAAGTATGTAAGGCCCAAGCAATCCGCCGGGCCGCATCCCGCCGTACTGCAGTTTCACGGCTACACCGGCAGCAGCGGAGACTGGACGGACAAGCTCACTTATGCGGCGCTGGGCTTCTCAATCGCGGCGCTCGATGTGCGCGGCCAGGGCGGACGCTCGGAAGACAGCGGCGGCGTAACCGGCAATACGCATCACGGGCATATCATCCGGGGGCTGGATAGCACAGACCCGCATCAGCTGCTATTCCGTCATATTTTCCTCGATACGGCGCAGCTCGCCCGCATCGTGATGAGCTTCGACGAGGTGGACGAGAACCGGGTCGCATCCACAGGCTGGTCGCAGGGAGGGGGGCTGGCGATTGCCTGCGCGGCTCTAGAGCCCCGAATTCGCCGGACGGCTCCGGTCTATCCGTTCCTTAGTGACTACAAACGCGTCTGGGAGATGGACTTGAGCAAGGATGCCTACGCGGAGCTGAGAACCTTCTTCCGGCATTTCGATCCGCAGCATCTGCGGGAGGAGGAGCTGTTCACAAGGCTCGGGTACATTGATATTCAGAATCTCGCGCCCCGCATCGAGGCTGAGGTGTTGATTGGAGTTGGTCTGATGGATACGATCTGCCCGCCTTCGACGCAATTTGCCGCTATTAACAAGATGAAGGCACCCGTGCAAACCGAGATTTACCCGGACTTTGGCCATGAAGGGTTGCCGGGCATGCACGATAAAATTATCCGCTTCCTGAGCGAGCTGTAGTCGGCAGACTCGGGCAGGGATGAAGCCGCAGGCTGTCCGGAGGACGGGCTTGCGGTTTTTGGCTTGCAGTCGGCACCGCTTATTTGTTTACACACAGATAGTTTGTTAGTATGGGGAGGGGACGAAAGTTCCAGTAATTTGGCAAGATAGAAGCAGGACTACTACATATGATGGTTCGAGAGGATGAGTTATCATGACGAAGGCTGGATTTCGGATTGAGAAGGATTTTCTGGGTACGAAGGAGGTTCCCCTGCATGCCTACTACGGCGTTCAAACGATGCGTGCGGTGGAGAATTTTCCGATCACCGGGTACCGTATCCATCAGGAGCTGATCGTAGCGATGGCTACGGTCAAGAAGGCCGCAGCGCTTGCGAATGTGGAGGTTGGCCAACTGAAGCCGCAGTTCGGGCAAGTGATCGTGCAGGCCGCCGATGAAATTATAGCCGGACAATGGCATGATCAGTTTATCGTGGATCCGATTCAGGGAGGCGCGGGCACTTCCATTAATATGAATACGAACGAAGTCATTGCCAACCGCGGCATTGAGCTGCTGGGAGGAGACAAGGGCAACTACTTCACGCTCAGCCCCAATACGCATGTGAATATGGCGCAATCCACCAATGACGCATTCCCGACCGCGATTCATATCGCTGTGCTGCGGATGCTGGATCAGCTGCTGGTGGTGCTCGAAGAGCTGCATGAAGGGTTCCGGGAGAAAGCCGAGGCCTTCGACGGCATTATCAAGATGGGCCGTACGCATCTGCAGGATGGGGTACCGATCCGGCTCGGGCAGGAATTCGAGGCTTACCGCCGTGTGTTATCCCGCGACATCAAGCGCATCGGACAAACCCGCCAGCATTTATATGAAATCAATATGGGTGCAACAGCGGTCGGAACCGGCTTGAATGCCGACCCGCGTTATATTCAGCGAGTTGCGGAGCTGTTGGCCGAGCTGACGGGCTACCCGCTGCAAAGTGCAGAGCATCTGGTCGACGCTACGCAAAATACGGACGCTTACACGGAAGTATCCGCTTCTCTGAAGGTGTGTATGATCAACATGTCCAAGGTCGCCAACGACCTGCGCCTGATGGCATCGGGTCCGCGTACGGGCTTGAATGAGATCAACCTGCCGGCCAGACAGCCGGGCTCCTCCATCATGCCGGGCAAGGTAAATCCCGTCATGTGCGAGGTGGTGAACCAGGTGGCGTTCCAGGTGATCGGCAACGATCATACGATCTGCCTCGCCTCGGAAGCGGGTCAGCTGGAGCTGAACGTCATGGAGCCGGTGCTGGTGTTCAACCTGCTGCAATCGCTGGGCATGATGACTCAGGTGTTCAAGGTGTTCAAGACCCACTGCCTCGATGGGATCGAGCCCAATATCGAGCGGTGCCGGGATTATGTGGAGCGCAGCGTAGGCATCATTACGGCGCTGAATCCGCATCTCGGCTATGAGCCGGTCGCGCGGATCGCCCGCGAGGCGATCGAGACGGGCAAGTCCGTGCGCGAGCTGTGCCTGCTGTACGATGTACTGCGTGAGGATGAGCTGAATCTGATCCTCGATCCTTATGAAATGACCAATCCAGGCATCGCCGGAGCAGCGCTGCTGACCCGCGACCAGCAGCAGCCGGGCGATAATGCGAAGCCGAAGGCCTAGGCTATAGCAGACAAGCATGAACAGAATATCAACAAGAAAAGGGACCGCCTGCGCGCGGTCCCTTTTCTGCGTTGTTGTGTGAGGCGTACCAGCTGGATAAGGAAATCTTCATCATCCGTTCGGCATCGTGAGCTGTCTCTGGATCGATTGCATCCAGTCGGAGAACTCCTGGCTTATAAATATTCTCTTGAAACGTCATGTATAGAAAATAAAAATCAAAATAATGATTGAAATAATCATAATTATGAAATATATTATCTTTATAACCGGTTTCATCAGAGAGGAGAACTCGTATGAATGCATTCGGTCAGTACACCTATCCTGAGATTTCGGCCCAAGCCGAGGCCTTGGCAGAGGCATGGGCTCAATTGGAGCGTCAGTCCGATTGGGTAAAGGATTACTTGAGCGAGAATGGCGCTGATGAGGTTATTTTCATCGGCAGCGGATCTTCCTATTACCAGGCGTTGTCCATGGCTTCGACTTACCGTGCCTGGCTGGGGAGAAGCGCGTCGGCCGTCCCGTCCTCTGAGCTGCTGCTGTTCCCGCAGCAGACCTTGCTGCCCGGCCGGCGCTATCTGGTAATGGGCGTATCCCGCTCCGGGGAGTCTACCGAGGTCATCTGGGCGCTAGAGGCGGTCCGGGACATGCCGAGTGTCCGCGTCGCTTCAATCACTTGCTACGAGGACAGCACCATGGCCCAGCTCGCGCCCGCACTCATCTCACCGAAGGGCAAGGAACGGAGCACTGTGATGACGAAGTCGTTCAGCAGCATGACGTTTCTGATGCAGGCGGCAATCGCCCAGGCGTCCGGCCGTGCGGACCTGATGAACCAGATGGCCGAGGTGATGCGCCTCGACGTACAGGTCGTGCAAGCCGCCGATGCATTCGCTGGATCATTCGTCGATAGTCACGTGCTTAATCAGTACATCTATCTTGGCATGGGGACATATAACGGGATCGCACTGGAGTGTTGTCTCAAGATCAAGGAAATGTCTTACGTATGGACGGAAGCTTACGGAACGTTGGAATTCCGGCACGGTCCCAAGTCGATCGTACAGCAGGGGTCGCTCGTCGTCCTGCTGCTCTCCGAGCAGGCCCGTTCGTACGAGCTGAAGGTTGCCCGCGAAATGCAGGAGTATGGGGCGACAATACTGATCGTCACCGCCAGAGGCGGGGCGGACACGGAGTTTGCCGATGCGGTATTCGAACTCGGGGGAACGGAACTGACGGATGAAGCCCGTGCGGTGCTCTACTTGCCCGTACTGCACTATCTGGGCTACTATACGGCGCTCCGCAACAACGTCGACCCGGATTCCCCGCGCAACCTGACCCAAGTCGTAACCATCTGACGCCCGAGGAGCGATAGCTTATGCCACTTGTCTCATCCACACCTTTATTGGAGGCGGCCCGCGCCGGAGGCTACGGGGTTGGCGCCTTTAACGTGCACACCCTGGAGATGCTCCAGGCAGTCGTAGAGGCTGCCGAAGAAACGAAGTCTCCGCTAATCCTGCAATCGACCGTCGGCACGGTCAGGCATCTCGGGCCGGACTACCTGGCGGCAGCGGCTACGGCAGCGGCCGACCGTTCGTCGGTGCCGATCGCACTTCATCTGGATCACTGCACGGATTTCACGATGATCGTCCAATGTATCCGCGCCGGATATACTTCGGTGATGATCGATGCCTCGATGCATCCGTTCGAGGACAATGTGCGGCAGACGCAGAAGGTAGTCGAGATTGCCCGGGCGGCCGGCGTCAATGTGGAGGCCGAGCTCGGGAAGGTCGGCGGCGTCGAGGACGATATTGTCGTCGCGGAGCATGAAGCGCTGATGGCCGACCCGGACGAATGCGCTGCGTTCGTGGAGCGTACGGGGGTACACACGCTGGCTCCCGCAATCGGAACGGCCCATGGCATTTACAAGGGAGAGCCGCGCATTGATTTTGACCGCATCCGCCGCATCGCAGGTACAGTGTCCGTTCCGCTCGTGCTGCATGGCGGCTCCGGCATTCCAGAGGAGCAGGTGAAGCAGTGCATCGGACTCGGGATGTCCAAGATGAACGTCGCGACCGAAATCCGCATCGTCTTCTCCGACGCGATCAAAGCCGTGTTTGCGGCCAATCCCGGCGAAAATGATCCGCGTGCCTATATGGTTCCAGCCAAGCAAGCCGTGAAAGCGGCTGCGGCAGAGAAAATGCGTATGCTCGGAGCCATCGGCAGGGCTGCCGAGCACCGCTGATCGCAGCGGCAGCGTCCGGGGCTTTCGCGCGGCGCGCAGCTCCCAGCGTGCGGTGTTTCGCTGCATGACAGCGGTCGGTCGACCCCATGCATGCCACCCATGGAGCCTATCCTGCGGATTCGTCCACAGGATGTAGCCAAGCGAAGAACCCTTGGGCATATATGGCTAACGGGTTCCGTTTTTAGGTGCAAAAGGTTGAAATGACAATGGATTTGACGTGCTAATTGACACGTCTTTTCCTATTCAAAAATATCGATTAGTTCAATTTTCGGCTTCCGTTTTCACTATTTTCTGTTTTAACGCTCAGTGTTGATATAAGCAAACGGGCAGTTTAATTCAGTAAATGCTCAAATAAATGTTGTCAATATCAGGCTTAAATGATACTATGGATAAAATTTACAGATGGGGTGATATGATGGCGAACTCGGTTGAGTTGGTGAAACCATCAACTGAATATAGGGATGAGTACATATCGTTTTATAAAGATTGGAAGTCAAGTGAGGAGGATATAACCCCGTGGGTTGTAGAGAAAGATCCTTCTAATTTCGATGCCATGATTGATTTTTTGTACTCGGAGGACACAGAAGATAAGTTAACGAACGGGACATTTGTTCCCCATTCTACGTTCTGGCTTATAGAGAAAAATTCAAAAAAAGTCATTGGTGCTGTAAATATTAGACACAGACTCAATACCAAGCTCCTTAATTGCGGTGGACACATCGGTTACGGAATACGTCCATCAGAGAGAAGAAAAGGTTATGCTTCTATACTATTAGCACTAACACTTGAAATAACAAAAGATATGGGTTTAAACAGGGTTCTTCTAGTATGTGATAAAGGAAATCTTGCATCAGAAAAAACCATTATAAAAAATGGCGGTCAATTTGAGTCGGAGTATGTAGAGGATAATGGGAACGTTGTAAGACGGTTTTGGATACAGTTATAGACCTTTGTTTAGTGTAAAATTTTTAAGTAGCAAAACAGAGAGAGTACCCACAGTATGTGATGGATACTCTCTTATTGTTTCGTTACATATTGTATAGAATATCTTTAATTGAAAATTGTTTATCTGTAATCCCCAATCGTTGGGCAGGAGTAAGCCGTTCCTTTTCACCATTACGATATGGTAAGCAAAAGTTATAGAACGTGCGTAAAATGGTTAGAGCGTATTGGGCGTACTTCGGATTGAAATTTGCATAGATATAGCTTTTCCCATCCCCGCGGGCGGTTACAAGTGGTCTTTCAAGTATGCTTATTCTTCGCCGTATTTGTTGCATAAATGCACTTGTAGAACGGTCATTCACCTTTAAGAGCATTGAGGCTAAATGGTCTATCTCATATGCAGAAACATCGGTAGAACAATCAACTTTATAGAATCCCTGGTCAATTGTCGGTATTGGATGTTCAATAGGAGTGCTTGCCGATTTACGATATGTTTTATTCTCAACTTGGACTTCTGCGTAAAACTTATGACTCTTTAAAGATTGTTGAAGTCTCAAATGAGCAATTTTGTTAAGTGATAAATCATCATAACCTTGATTAAATCCCCAAGAGCGTAAGTCTTCCTTGCCCTTCTGATGCTGATTGTAAGCATCTTTTTTTGTATTCGTCTTATCGATAAGGCAAAGAAAATGGTGAGCCTCACCTAATCGTATCTCTTTGGAATAAACCCTCATCAATGACGTAATTATGGATTGGTCATCATCGGAAATGAATCTCCATTCTTGTGCATTGATAAGATTCTTTATATGCCAAAAATGCGCCATTGTCGTGTATGTTGCTCCAACATGCATACCATCTATATAATCTTTTCGTCTTTTAAATTTAGAATGTGCTTCTTCATACTCCTTTTGAGTTTGTGTATCAAACTCAGTCGGTGGTTGTGGAGCGAACGGGAATCTTAAACGATCATTCTTACAAGCAAATGATTTTAGATGATCCTCTTTATACTTTATTGTTTCTGCTTCAACATCTTTTAAAGTAACTGTCCAGTCGTAAGCAATATCCGTTCTAAATACATAACGTGAACGAGAATCTGCACTTACAATCACGTAGGTTGGCATCAATTTATCGTCAATGTGTCTAAACTGTTTATCGCTATGTCCTTTTTTGCGAACATTGTTCAAATGATAATGGAACTTATCTGTATTTACCCACATCTTATCAAACACTGTATTTGAAAGAGCGGGGGTTTCAAACTTCGCATTAAACTCTAAACATCGTTTATATAACTGTTCAAGTTTCGCATAGTAAGTGCTTGAACCGATGCCGAGGATTTCAGTAGTGCGTTTAACAGGAGTACGATTTATCAACGCAAGTGCAAAGGAATGTAGAACATCATCTCTTTGCTTATGATAACTGAACGCTTCTCGATTTTTGGGCAGAACATTGGTAATTTTCTTACATGTGATACACTGCCACTTCTGCGAGTTACTACTGCTCTTGCCCCGCTTATAAAATTCACGCTGATGAAGCATTGGAGTAGTAAAGCCAACCTCACAATCAGGTTTGTGAAATACATATTCATCTTGAAGATTTTCAACTTTATCATTAATGGCTAATCTTTCAATTTCCTCTGCCAGTGACCAATTTGAATATGTGGTTGATTTACATCCCCAAGTCATTCCAACATCAGGACGAATCGGGTCATGATTACACTTAATTTTTGAATCATCATCTAATTTATAGCGGCTTGGTTTATTTGGAGTGTTGAGAAACCTTTCTTGTGGCATTCCAAACCATTTACAGTATGGATTAACACAAGCGTTCATTTGTATCTTGTGAATTTTGTTTTGATAAGTGAAGGAGATGGGCGTGAATAGAAGTCCTTTGTACTTGTTAGAAAACCGCATTGGTGATAATAGGTGATAATCTTCATGGCGTGATTCAATTTCGCTCTCCGTAATCGGCATCTGGATGGATACAACCGAACTTTCCTTACTCGCTAACTTTTTCAGTTTGGTCATTATCCACCTCATCAATATTAGATTTAGGGAACAATTGCTTTAACATTTTTGTATTTCGTCTTTTGCCATGAATCCACTCTAAAAAGTCAGGGTCTTCAAGAATCTTCTGTAAAAACAAATCAACTACTTCATCTTCTGAATAGTTTGTATACTCTGCATAGTATTTGATCACAGCTAGTGTTCTGTCAGATAAAAATAGTTCCGTTTTGTTAGAAGGCTTCGCTCTGGGTTTAATAAATTCCACAATTATCCTCTCCCTTACTATTATTATAACAATTTTAGACGTAAAATTGACAAACAAATTGACGGTTAAATTGACATGGTGTTTTTCGATGCAATAAATTTATTGCAATGAAAAATCACGTGGCAATTTTGATGTCAGTTTATTAACAAAAAAAGCAGAAAACCCTTATAAATATAAGGTTTTATGCTTTTTTAAGTTGTGTCAAACCGATTGTCAATTTCGGTGTCAATTCAGACCTTTGCACCCGAAAACGGAACCCGTTAATATATGGCCCCAGGGTTCTTTTGGCGCCCGACGTATACGCTCCCGGCTCTGATGTGAACAATACCGGGGAACCTCTAATCGGAACGCAAAGGAATGAGCGTTATTGAACTGGGCTGTCAGGTTTGTATGCGCTCTGCTGCTGACGGGCTTGCTTGTCTTGTCTGCTCATCCGGGCGCTGCCGCTCCTGTCAAGGATAAGAAGGCAGCGGAAGCCGAGCTGCTGATGGGACTGCAGGAGGAAGGCGTGTATGTCATCATTGAGAAAAAAGCGAATCGGCTCTCCGTGCTGCATAATGGCCGCGTGATCCGAGCGATGCCTGTGGCAACGGGGCGGCGCCCCGGTTTGACCCCGTCGGGTACCTTCCGGATCGTAACGAAGATCGTAAAGCCTTGGTATGTCCGCAAGCAGATCCCCGGAGGGCATCCGTCCAATCCTCTGGGCTCGCGGTGGATGGGATTGAATGTGCCGGGAACAGGAGGCTA
Organism: Paenibacillus filicis; assembly: GCF_038070315.1. Classification (NCBI taxonomy): domain Bacteria; kingdom Bacillati; phylum Bacillota; class Bacilli; order Caryophanales; family Paenibacillaceae; genus Paenibacillus; species Paenibacillus filicis. Next base: position 193,589 of record NZ_JBBPCC010000009.1, read on the forward strand.
TACGTACGGTATACATGGTACGAATCGCCCGTATGCGATCGGCTCCAGCGTCTCGTCAGGCTGCATCCGGATGCTGAACCGGGACGTGGAGTGGCTGTACCGGCACATGCCGCTTGGCACTGTCGTGGTGATCAAGGAATAAGATTTTTTCAAATCATCCGTATAAAAAAGAACGCCGCGAAGCATGCTAGATGTAACGGTGACAAGAGAGGTGTGGTTCCGTTGAGCAGCAAAACGGTTTCTACCGAGGAAGTTGTTGTTGAATCGAAGTAGAAGCGGAGGGATGTGCCAAAGACACGTTAGTGTAGTACCTGTACTGCCTGCGTTGATGAGGTAAGCACCGAGGTTTCAAGCAAGATTCAAAGGCAGTTACCAAATTTCACCGTTGGAAAGGATCCCGCAAGGGGTCCTTTTTCCGTTGTTAGGATGAATGGACAACTTACTCCATGTTTGTCCGGTTCCAATCCTTCCCTTCTTGCATTTACTATATTATGTCTGGAAGGGAAGGGGTTGATAGAGATGGGAATTCATCATTCGGACGTAGTCACCATCCGTTTCTTTCGCGATGCCCGCGGCAGACGGATTATTAACCGTGTCACGATCATCGGCAGCGCTAGACCTTGCCGCAGCTTGCTAGTCATCGGCTTCCTGCTGCTTCCGGCCGTTCGCTGTCTGATCCGTCACAGGTTCCGGATCGTGCTTAGAACGCCAGGTCTTTGGGTACTCCGCCGTATCCATTAACTGCAGGCTGCAAGCCTAACCTTGTGCAGGCCGCCAACTGCCCATCGTGAAAAGGATCCCTGCCATCGGAGATGGTAGAGATCCTTTTTCTTGTAGACTGCTAGGCTTCGCTTATCACACGGCGGCAGGGTCGGGCTTGCCGAGGAAGTTCCAGAAGGCGCCGCCGAGTAGCCCTGCGATGTCGCGCTGAATTTCCTCTTCCTCCAGACGCCAGCCGGCGCGGAAGAGATCGCCGTACTTGTCGCACAGCACCTTGGCGATGATCTCGCGGGAGTGATCCCATTTGTAAATGAGCTGGTCCAGAATCCGGCAGTCGGAATGCTGCGGAATGACACTGCCGCCCAGCAGCTCGAGGCGCATCCGGGTCATTTCCTCGATCAGGCTCGGATTGTTCAGGAACCACCAGCAGCCAAAGACGAGCAGGTTGCGGTTTTTCCGGGCCGTAACGGCCAGCTCGTGCTGGTTTTCGCGGGAGAGCATGGTGATTAAGAATTTGACATCCTGGTTCCGGCTCACGATGCGCTCGACCGCGCCGATATCGCTGCGGCCCAGGCTGTCCCCGGCGTATTTCAGCGAAGGGTTGACCTGACGCTTGACGCCGATCATCAGAGCGAACGGAATGCCTGCTTCACGGGCGACCGGCAGGATGCATTCGTCAATGACCCGGCCGCGCACGGACGCTTCCGGATACGCAAAGTCGTCGGGCAGAGAAACGGCCATATACAGCGGATCGATACGGCCGATCCAATCCTGCAGGAAACGGCGAACTTCCTGGATCGTATCCCCGGAGAAATCCTGAGCGACCTGGTATCCTTGCTGTTGAAGCGTAAGGTAGGCCTGATCCCAGCCGTTGAGCAGCGGATCGATACGCAGGGCGGTCAGGAAGCGGGAATCGTTCTGACCGGCTCCTTCCTCCCAGCGTGCCCGTTCGTAAGCATCGAAAGGATCATTGGTCATGGCGACGCTGCGTACGCCGGACAAGGACAGAATCCGGTCGATGTACTCACTGGAGGAGAACTGCTCGAAGTATTTGCGGTACTCGTTCAGATCCCGGGTGGACAGGTCCAGACCGAGTCTGCTCAGTACCGTGACAACGCCACGGCAGGCTTCGCTATAAGGTGAATTTTCGATAAATAGCGTTTGCCAGATCAGATCGGCTTGCTGCTGCTTGGTCATGCTCCAGAACGTTTCGTACGGAAGGTCCGGACGGAAACGGAACATCTCGGCGATTAGATAGTGGTAAGTGAGGAGCTCATCGATGCCCCACAAAAGCAGGTCCCCGAACGACTCGGCGAAAAGGTGGGTATGAATGTCGGTTACCGGGGTGCTGCGAACGGTTTCCTGAATAAAAGCGCTTAATTGCTCTTCGGTACGAATAGCCATAATAATCGCAATCCTCCTGAGAAAAGGGGTGTGTTCACGTTAACAATTAAATATGTTCACGTGAACAATTCTGATTATAGCATGGTTCCGTTTTCCTGAACAGATGTACCTGGGACTGGAATTGGGCGGCTGTCCGGGTCGGGACATTCTCTACTGCGCATAGGTTATGGAAACAATCGATTCGTCGACTAGGGAAGGAAGAATCCGATGCGTGCTTATGGATCGGTGTTGCTCATTCTGCTGCTTTTTATTTTATTGTTGATTCTGCTGATGTTGGTATGGTAGTCCTGGCTCTCTAAGAATGTATAGAACAAAACCCGGGGCTTCTCGTAAGAAAAGCGCCGGGTTTTGCCGTGTCCGGACTGTGCCCAGACATTCTTTTGAAGGAAATTAGAAGCCTTTGTATTGCGGCTCCTCACTTTCCAGTTGTTGTACGCGCGAGCTGACTTGATCGACGACTTGCTGGGTTTGCTTGGCGCAGTTCTCGAACAGTGACTTGGCCTCTTGGTTTTGAGTGCCGAGAGCGAACGTTTCGAGGCTGGCTTGGGCGCTTTTCAGCGAAGCGAGCGTCGTTTTTACCTGCGATGCTACGGTCATTTGAATCACCTCCCGCCTCCTAATATGTACAAAGTGCCGTGATCCATGAATGTCAATATTACCCACTGCCGAATAGGAGCCCCAGTTATCATAATTTTGTGAAAACAGGCAAACTCTACTCCATATCCACTATTTGATTTCTGGTAAAGGGGGAACGAAAGTCTTGGCAGAATGGATGAATATTGCGCTGCGCTCGTTTGCCGCAGTTGTCATTTTGTTTACGATCACGCGGATTTTAGGTAAAAAGCAAATCTCGCAGCTCACCTTTTTCGAATATATGACCGGGATTGCGATCGGGGAGCTGGCCGGCTTTATCTCGACGGATCTGGAGGCCCATTTCATGCACGGCGTCATCGCGATCATGATCTGGTTTTTGATTCCCTTTCTTTTCGAGTTTCTGACGCTCAAGAGCAAGCGGCTGCGCGAATGGGTGGAGGGTAAGGGGACCGTCATGATCAAGGAAGGCAAGATCATGGAGGACAACCTGAAGAAGGAGCGGTATACGGCAGATGAGCTGCTGGAGCAGCTCCGCAACAAAAGTGTATTCAGCGTAGCGGACGTGGAATTCGCCATACTGGAGACTAGCGGCGATCTGAGCATTCTGCTCAAGCGGGAAAACCAGCCGCTAACCCCTAAGCATCTCGGGATCAAGGTAGCGCCGGAAAGCGAACCGCAAGCCGTCATCATCGACGGCAATATTATGGACGAGCCTTTGGCTACAGCGGGACTAAGCCGCGCATGGCTGCAAACCGAATTGGAGAAAATAGGCGTGACGGAAGAGAATGTATTCCTCGGACAAGCCGACAGCTATGGGCAGCTGACGGTGGACTTGTATGATGATGTCATCAAGGTTCCGCAACCGGCGGTGAAGCCGCTGCTGCTCGCGACCTTGAAGAAATGCGAGGCCGATCTGGCTTTGTTCGGCTTAAGCACCCGGCAGCCGGAGGCGAAGGCGATGTATGAGAATTCGATGCGGCAGATGGCGGAGGTCATCCGGCAGGCCGAGCCGCTGCTGAAAACCTAAGTACATAGAGACGAAAGGGGTGTCCGCTAATATGTCAACCAAGTCAAAGATGAAGAAACTCACGTGGACGCAGCAGGAGTATCAGGAGTTGGCCAAGCAGCGGGAGCCGGCCCGGCCGGTTTTTGTCAATTGCATGCGGGCTTTCCTGGTCGGAGGGCTGATCTGCATTGTCGGGCAGTTTATTAAGGAAGGCTTTATGCGCTGGTTTGACTTCGACCAGAAGACTGCCGGCGATCCGACCGTGGCGGTCCTGATCTTTATCTCCGTGCTGCTGACGGGCTTCGGCGTATATGACAAGCTGGCCCAGTGGGCGGGAGCCGGGTCTGCCGTTCCGGTAACGGGCTTCGCCAACTCAGTTTGTTCCGCTGCACTGGAGCACAGAAGCGAAGGGTACGTGCTGGGCGTAGGCGGCAATATGTTCAAGCTGGCGGGCTCGGTCATCGTATTCGGCACCGTGGCTGCCTTCGTGGTCGGCATGGTGCACTGGATGCTTGGCATAGGAGGGCAATAAGATGCTGAAGGGCCACCAAAGCTGGGAATTTGCAAGCAAGCCCGTGATCCTCAGCACCGGTACGGTGGTGGGACCGGATGAGGGAGCCGGGCCGCTGGCCGATCAGTTCGATATCGTGCACGGCGACACCAAGCTGGGCCAGGACAGCTGGGAGAAGGCCGAGAAGAAGCTGATGGAGGAAGCGGCGCAGCATGCGATCGAGAACGCAGGGCTGACCAAGGAGCATGTGCAGTTCTATGTGGGCGGCGACCTGATGAATCAGATCATCAGTAACAGCTTCGCGGTGCGAACGATGCAAATTCCGTACCTGGGTATCTTCGGCGCCTGCTCCACCTCCATGGAGGGCCTCGCGATCGCCTCGATGATGGTGGACGGCGGCTATGCGCAGTACGCGATGGCCGGAACCTGCAGCCATAACAGCACGGCGGAGAAGCAGTTTCGTTATCCGACGGAATACGGCTCGCAGAAGCCGCCTACGTCGCAGTATACGGTGACAGGGGCGGGCTGCGCGGTAGTCGGCAAGCATGGCAGGGGACCGGTCGTCACCGGTGCGACGATCGGCCGCGTCGTCGATATGGGGATCAAGGACCCGTTCAATATGGGAGCGGCGATGGCGCCGGCGGCCGTCGACACGCTGCAGTCGCATTTCCGCGACTTCGATCGTGACCCGGGGTACTACGACCTGATCGTGACCGGAGACCTGGCGACCGTCGGCTATGATATCGCCGTCGACCTGCTGAACAAGCACGGGATCCCGATCGGCAATACCACGTACAAGGACTGCGGGCTGATGATCTACGATGTGAACAAGCAGCAGGTTCAGGCGGGCGGCAGCGGCTGCGGCTGCTCGGCTACGGTCACGTATGGTCATCTGTACAAACGGCTCATGAAGGGGGAGCTGAAGCGGGTGCTTGTAGTCGCCACTGGCGCGCTGCTCTCGCCATTGTCCTTCCAGCAAGGCGAAAGTATTCCGGGCATCGCGCATGCGGTAGCCATCGAAAGCGGGGTGTAACACAATGAACTGGATGCAATTTATATGGGCATTCGTGATCGGGGGTGCGATCTGCGTGGTCGGCCAGATCATGATCGACGTGTTCCGGATGACGCCGGCGCATACGATGAGTACGCTCGTCGTAGCAGGGGCATTAGTAGAAGCCATTCCTTACGGTGACAAAGGCCTCTACGATAAATTCATCGAATTTGCAGGTGCCGGGGCTACGGTGCCGATCACGAGCTTCGGCAATTCGCTGGTTAACGGCGCCCTCACCGAGCTGAAGGACCACGGAGCGATCGGCATTATTACGGGGATCTTCCAGGTGACGAGCGCGGGGATATCCGCGGCGATTATTTTCTCATTTCTGGCGGCTCTCGTCTTCAAGCCGCAGGGTTAAAGCACAGAGGGGACCCCTCGTATAACTGAAGCTGCAAGCGAAAAAGCTCCTGAGAAGGAGCTTTTTTGCATTTCTCCAAACAAATTCATCAATTTTACACGTATACGATGTTTTTTGAATCCGGTACAATGGAAAGTACACCATGCAAACGAACCTTTTACACAGGCCTTGCGTATACCTTTTGTATGGACAAATGGCAAGCCATGGACATCACAAGGAGGAACGGCTGATGGAAACGATGATTCGAGACGATGTACAAGCGTTAAAGCATATTCAGGCCAACCTGGAATCTTGCATCCTGGGTAAGTCCGATGAAATTTCGTTGCTGCTGACGGCTATGCTGGCGGGCGGTCACGTCCTGCTGGAGGATGTGCCTGGGACAGGGAAAACCGTTCTGATCAAAGCGCTTGCCAAATCGATTCATGGCCAGTTCCGACGCATTCAATGCAATCCGGATCTGCTGCCTACCGATATTACTGGAGTATCTATCTACCATCCGAAGGATGAGGTTTTCATATTCCGGCCGGGACCGATCATGACTCATATTCTGCTGGCCGATGAGATTAACCGGGCCACCACCAAGACGCAATCCGCCCTCCTCGAAGCGATGGAGGAGAGATCGGTGACGGTCGACGGCGAGACGCATGAGCTGCCGAAGCCGTTCCTGCTGCTTGCTACGCAGAATCCGATCGATTTCGAGGGCACCTATACACTGCCGGAAGCGCAGCTCGACCGGTTCATGATGAAGTTCAGCCTTGGCTATCCGGATGCAGAGACGGAGACCCGCATGATCATCTCGCAGAGCATCTCCCATCCGCTCGACGGGCTGGAGGCTGTCTCCGATGTCGAGCAGATTCTGTCCCTGCAGCAGCAGGTGAAGCAAGTGCATCTGGAAGAAGCTGTGGCCGCTTATCTGGTCGCCATCACAAGGGCAACCCGCGAGCACCCGTCTCTGTATCTGGGCGCGAGCCCCCGGGCTACGCTTGCTCTGGTGCAGGCCTCCAAGGCTTACGCGCTGCTGCAGCAGCGCGATTATGTGATCCCCGATGATATTAAATTTCTGGCTCCCTACGTATTGGGACACCGCTTGATTCTGCAGGCGGAAGCGCGCATGGAAGGAGCGTCTGTTTCCTCTGTCCTGCAGTCGGTGTTCCAGCAAGTGAAGGTGCCCGTACGTTGGGAGAAGTGATGAGATGAGAACGACGCTCGTTCATAAATGGTTCGAACGTCCGCGCTACGGACGCAAGTTCTGGGCCGTCGGCGCCGCTCTGCTCGGAAGTCTGGGCTTCCTGCTGTTCCAGGGCGGGAAGCTGGCGCTGATGCTGTTCGTGATTATGCTGCTGCTGAGCATCTATCTGCTGCTTGGCCAGTGGAGCGGCATCAAGCGCACCCAGGGATCGCGGAGTATGCTGGCAACCGATGGAGGCTCGATCTTCGAGGCCGGGACGACGCTCGGTGTCAAGGTGAAGCTGACGATCCCCGGCTTCTGGCCGATCCCGTACGTATTTGTCAAGGACCGGCTCATTCATAAAAACGGGCGCGAGCTGACCTTCGAAACGACGCTTGTGCCCGACTGGCGGCGACGTGCGGAGTGGGAATACCGGACGCCGGCACTGCGCAGAGGCCATTATTTGTTCGAGCGCCTCGAATGCGTGACCGAGGATATATTCGGCTTGTTCGAGCACCGGGGTCAGGTGGAGCTGGCCCAGAGTATCTCTGTGCTGCCGCAAACGATTCAGATCCGGGAGTGGCAGCAGTTCAACCAGATGATGAAGGGAACGAACCATCATTCGACAACAACCCGGTCCGCACGCGAGACGACGCAGATCAACGGCGTCCGGGAATATATATACGGAGACCGGATTTCGCGGATTCACTGGAATGCGACGGCGAAGACGGGAACTTGGAAGTCCAAGGAATTCGAGCGGGAGTCCCTGCCGCGGACTTATGTCATTCTGGACCGAGCGCAGCTGGCGTATGACGATCAGGAGCAATTCGAGCTGGCGGTATCGGCCGCAGCCTCACTGTTCCAATACGGCTCCAACCGTGGCATTGCCCTAGGCCTCGTGTCGGGAGGCAAGGAAACGTCGCTATTCGAAGCAAGGCATGGCCAAAATCAGCATCAGCTTGTTCTGCAGCATCTGATCGATGTGGAGGCGGATTCCACGTCCCCCCTGCGCACCGTGCTGAAGGATAAGGTGCAGCGGCTTGCGCCCGGAAGCTTCCTGACGATCATCAGCTCCGCATACGGAGAGCCGATGCTGCAGGTGCTTCTGTGGCTCAAGCAGCAGCAGATGAGTCCGTGCCATATCTGGATCGCCCCTCCCGGGGTTCGCCAGGAGGGCTGGACGATGCAGCTTCAGAGCCGCGGTATCGGCTGTTATCCCATCCAGCAGCTTAGTGAGCTGCCTGGTCAGCTGGGAGGTCGGAGAGAATGAGCGGTGCAACGATGAATTGGCGTAAAAGACTGCTGTTCGATCAGTGGCCGCACCGCCTGACGGTACTGCTTTGCGGCTTGTACCTGCTCCAGCTCGTCTTCTGGTTCCAGAAAGAGGATTACTGGTGGCTGCCTGAGACGGTTGTGGTCGTCCAGCTGACGCTGCTGACCGTAGCCATCCTGGAGCATATTCCGTGGCTGCACTGGATGCTGCGCGGGATTCTGCAGCTGATGGGAATCGTGTTCATTCAAGTGACGGTGCTTCAAAGCTATAAAGTTATCGAGCCTATGACGCTGGGCAGCTTTTTTTCTTCCAAGCTGTTTCTGAACTTATATGAGCTGACCCCTTACTTATGGTTCGGGCTGGGAGCCTGGGTGGCATATCTCACGCTGATCTGGTGGGTGGAGTCCAAGTGGCGTATTTACTTTCTGCTGGTCGGGAGCGTATTGACGCTGTGCATCCGGGATTCCTTCTCCTCCGTCTACTTGTGGCCTCAGGTGGCGGTCATGGTCGGCTGTGGACTATTCCTGGTCATTCTGGCGCACTTCCGCCGCCTCCGGCAAAAGGACCCTGCCGCCTGGAGGCATCTGGCCGATTATCCGGTCTCTATCGTAGCACCGGTTGCCGTCCTCATTATTCTGACGCTGCTGGTCGGGATTGCGATGCCGGAAGTGAGACCGGCTTTCATGGATCCGTACACGGCATGGCGCGCCTACAGAGGCGAGCCCATGAATTTCTCGACGGGCAAGGGGGTCCAAGTATCCGCAGCACTGGATGCGCTGGATGCCTCATCGGGCTACAGCCGCAACGATCGTTTTCTGGGCAGCGGTTTCCAATTCGACTATACGCCGGTAATGACCGTCAACACGACGCACCGCGGATACTGGCGCGGAGAGTCGCTCGCTCTGTACACCGGCCGCGGCTGGCAGCAGAGCGAGCAGGAGCGTGGAACCTGGACACAGGTCAGAGCGGACAGCCCGCTCGCAACGGACTTGAAGCTGCCTGGAGACCAGATGAAGACGCTGGAAGTGACCCAGACGGTTACGCTGCTGACAGATGAGAAGTACCCGGTGCTGTTCGGTGCCTATGCGGCCCAGCGAGTTCTGGAGCTGAACGGAGGACGGCTCGGCTTCGATGCGCTCCAGTGGTCGCCTTCGCAGGGCGAGCTCCGCTATAGCGAGCGCGTCCCTTATCCGAAGACGTATACGATCGTCTCGCAGCTGCCGATCATCGACGAAGCTGCGCTTCGCAGTCTGACCCGCGAAACGCCGCGCCAGGAGCTAGCTCCGTATCTTCAGCTTCCTGATCAACTGCCGGAGCGGGTGCGTACGCTGGCCCAGGAGATTACGAAGAACGCGACCAACGATTATGACCGGGCCAAGATGATCGAGCAGTATCTGAACTTGAACTATTCGTACACGAACAAGCCCGATCTGACCAAGGGTCGCAGCCGCGACTTCGTGGACCGGTTTTTGTTCGAAATCAAGCAGGGCTATTGCGACTACTTCTCGACTTCTATGGCGGTTCTCTCCCGTTCCGTCGGCCTTCCTACCCGCTGGGTCAAAGGCTATTCGTCCGGCACGACGGCCATCGAGCAGCCAAGCTTCGGTTTCGTGCCTGAGGAGGCTATCGATCCGAATGCAGCGGGTCTGTACACGGTGCGCAATTCTGACGCGCATTCATGGGTAGAGGTCTACTTCAGCGGCTACGGTTGGGTGCCGTTCGAGCCGACCGCAGGCTTTACCATGCCTCGGGCGCTTCCGGTCAACGAGCCGGTCGTGGATACGACGCCCGCGCCTCCGCTCCCTGAGGATGTTCCGGTTGTATCCGAGCCCGTAGTCAAGCCTCATTATTACACGATTGGCGGCGCCGTGCTGGCGGTCCTCGCGCTAATGGCCTTCGTCGTGCGGCGCTGGCAGCTGGTAGATCTGCTGAGAGAGAAGGTTCGCCGCCGCCGCGCTTCGCTGTTGAAGCAGAAGCTGATCGTCGAGTGCGAGCGCCTGCTCCGCATTTTCCGCCGCCACGGCTATATCCGCGAGGAGCATGAGACGCTGCGTGAAGCGGTCCGGCGCTGGACAACCAAGAGCCGCTGGATGAAGGGCGAGCTGGATATTGTGCTGAATCACTTTGAGAAGGCCAAGTACGGCAAGGAAGAGATTACGGAGGAAGACTGGCGCCAGACGGCACAGATCGTCGAGAAGCTCCGGTCGCAGATGTAGACCGAACCGAACACCCCCGTCCATGAGGATGGGGTTTTTTTGGAGCGGGTATCGGAAGCTCAGGCTGGAAGCGGCAGGTTAGGTTTTTTTATCCTCTCGCAGTTGCTCCAGCAGACTGCGGATCTCCCGGAGCTCCTTGAGCTGCTGCTTCTGCAGCCAGGTAAGCTGAGAGGAATCGATCCCCCAGCGAATGATGAAGTACAAGGCAGCCAGGCAAAAAAATATGACTATAGTAATCATACAGATCTCCCTTCGTGAAGTGTCGATCCAATCGATTAAACCCATCTTATACCATTTAAACGCAGTTCTGGGTATGGAAGTTTCAACAAACGCGGGATTCCCTCTTTGCATGCAAAAGGACAAGTATGGTATAGTTTGACGTATATAGCTATCGTTTCTTGAGGTGAACGCATTGCTGAATAAGCTTATTCCGCGCAAACAGGTTAACAGCATCTACGATATTGAACTGGATATGTTATGGAAGCAGGGATACCGAGGCATTATTACGGACTTGGATAATACGCTGGTGGGGGCCAAGGCGCCGCTCGCGACACCGGAGTTGATCGATTGGCTGAAGGTAGTGGGCCAGATCGGATTTCAGGTTGTCATTGTATCGAACAACCAGCGTGACAGAGTAACCAAGTTCGCTGAGCCGTTATCCCTGCCTTTTATTTATCAGGCGAGAAAACCGACGAACGTATCGTTCCGCAGAGCGCTTCAACTGATGAAGCTGCAGCCCGAGCAGACGATGGTCATCGGCGATCAGATGCTGACGGACGTGCTTGGCGGCAACCGGCTCGGACTGTATACGATCCTGGTAAGTCCGATTGCGATCGCGGACGAAGGCTTCTTTACGAAAGTCAACCGGCGAATTGAGAAAGCCGCATTAATGATGATGAAAAGGTAGGGAACGTATGACGCTTGACCGCGAACAAACGCAACAAGAAGAACTTTATTGCTCAGGCTGTGGGGTACGTATACAGACTGAAGATGTCCAGAAGCTCGGCTATGTGCCCGCTTCCGCTTTGAGCCGTACTCCGCTGATTTGTCAGCGCTGCTTCCGGATCAAAAATTACAATGAATCGTCGAGCATCACGCTCAATCAGGACGATTTCCTGCGGCTGCTGACGCATGTAGGCTCGACAGAGTCTCTGGTCGTGAACATCGTCGACCTGTTCGATTTCGAAGGCAGCATGATCTCGGGGCTGGCGCGCTTTGTCGGCACCAATCCGATCGTGCTCGTCGTCAACAAGATTGACCTGCTGCCCAAGGTGACGAATTATAACCGTATTCTCAATTGGGTGCAGCGCCAGGTGAAGGAAGCCGGCCTGCGTGTCGTCGAAGTCGTGCTATGCTCGGCCAAGAAAAACATGGGCTTCGAGCGGGTGATCGAGGCGATCGAAGAGCACCGCAAGGGACGCGACATCTATGTCGTCGGAGCGACCAATGTCGGCAAGTCGACACTGATTAACCGTCTCATCCGTGATTACAGCGACCTGGATGCCGAGCTGACTACGTCGCAATATCCGGGTACGACGCTCGATCTCGTGCGGATTCCGATGGATGACGGCTCGTCGATTATCGATACGCCGGGCATTGTCTACAAGCACCGGATGACGGAGCTTGTCGGGAAGAAAGATCTGATGAAGCTGATGCCGGATAAACCGGTGAAGCCGCTGGTGTTTCAGCTTAATGAGAAGCAGTCCATATTCTTCGGCAGTCTGATGCGGTTCGACTTCGTTCAAGGAGAGCGCCAATCGTTCACCTTCTATGTGTCCAATGCGCTGAAGGCCCACCGGACCAAGCTGGAAAAGGCGGACGCACTGTACGAGGAGCATCGGGGCGTGATGCTGACGCCTCCGTCTCTGGAGGAGCTGGAGCTGCTGCCACCGCTCACGAAGCATACGATCCGGGTTCCGAAGGGCAAGCCAATGGACGTGTCAGTCTCGGGAATCGGCTGGATTAAAGCCAACAGCGAGGCGGGAGCCGACCTTATTATTCATGTGCCCAAGGGCGTCAAGGTTGCTTTGCGGGAAACGCTGATCTAGAAAAAGCCGAGTATAGGATGCGGCCGGATACGGATAGCTGGTGGAAGCGGCATCCGTTTTCGTGTTGCATGATTTGTAACGAGCCGGCTTGCCGATTCCGGTAGCCGGTCGCCGTTTGTTTAAGGGGAGAGGAGCATCGATCATGGGGGAGCTTCATGCAGGAGAGACGCTTCGGACACCGAGAACGGAGCTGGACAGCCACACCGTGATGTTTGGCGTCTTCGGCGATCCGATCCGGCATTCCAAGTCGCCGGTTATGCTGAACCGCGCATTCGAGGTTAGCGGTATCAATGCTGCTTACGGCGCGTTTCATATTTTGCCGGGTACATTGAAGGACGCGATAGCGGGTATCCGCGCGCTTCAATTCCGCGGTGTCAATGTCACGGTGCCGCATAAGCTGGAAGTGATGGACTATCTGGATGAAATCGACGAGGGTGCCCGGATCATCGGAGCGGTCAACACGATCGTTAACGATAACGGCAAACTAACGGGGTATAATACCGATGGTATCGGCTATATGCGCTCGTTGAAGGAAGAAACGGGGCTGGACCTGCGCGGCCGCAAGGTGCTGATGCTCGGAGCGGGCGGAGCGGCTCGCGGTGTCGGCTACGCCATCGGCAAGGAAGGTGCGGCTCATATCTACATTGCGAACCGTACGAAGGCCAAGGCGGAGGAACTGGCTCATTCCATGAGCAGCTTCTGCAGCGTGTCCGGCCACGGGCTGGATGAGATCGGACAGCTAGCCGGAGAAGCCGCATTGATCGTCAACAACACGTCCGTCGGCATGCACCCAAACGTCGACGAGAGTCCGATGGACATCTCGCTGATTCCCGAAGGAGTGGTCGTTAGCGACCTGGTGTATAATCCGCTGCTGACCCGATTTTTGCGAGAAGCCCGCGATCAGCGCGGTGCAGTTATTCATAGCGGACTGGGCATGTTTATCTACCAGGGGGCGTATGCCTTCGAATACTGGACGGGCAAGCCTGCTCCGACCGAGGCGATGCGCGAGGTTGTGCTGGCCTCGTTCGGGCATACGGACTGAATTCAAGCAACAGTGTAAAGAAGAAGGGAACTTGCGAATATGCTATCTGGTAAACAAAAAAGATTTTTGCGCGCACAAGCGCATCATTTGACCCCGATTTTTCAAGTCGGTAAGGGCGGCGTCAACGACCATCTGATCCGTCACATCGCCGAGGCGATCGAAGTGCGGGAGCTGCTCAAGGTATCGATCCTCAATAATAATTCGGATGACCGTCACGAGGTGGCGGAGCAATTGGCGGAAGGCGCAGGCGCTGAGCTTGTGCAGGTAATCGGCCGGACTATCGTGCTGTACAAGGAATCCCGCGATAACAAGACGATCGAGCTGCCCTAGAACTGCGGGCCATACGCAGGGCATGCAAGTTTTATTGGCAAAGAGGTGAGCCGGATGAAGATTGGACTCATGGGCGGCACGTTCGACCCGATTCATATCGGACATCTGCTGGCCGCGCAAAGCGTGAGCGAGGAGCTGGGGCTGGACGAGGTATGGTTCGTGCCGACGAATGTGCCTCCGCATAAGGCTCAGTCCAAGGGTGCGGCACCGCATCAACGGCTGGAGATGGTGCGCCTGGCTATCGAAGGCTACGACCGGTTCCGCGCGACGGCAATCGAGCTAGAGAAGGGCGGCGTGTCCTACAGCATCGAGACCGTGCTCCTGCTCCGCAGCGAGTACCCGGAGCATGAATTCTATTACATCATCGGCGCGGATATGGTCCGCTACCTGCCCAAGTGGGTCAGGATCGGGGAGCTGGCGAAGCTCGTCACGTTCGTCGGCTTGCAGCGGCCAGGCTTCGATGCAGGGCTTGACTTGCTGCCTCCGGATATCCGGGCATCCGTTCGGCTGGCATCGATGCCGCAGATCGAGCTGTCCTCCACCCGCATTCGCGAGCGGAGAGCAGCCGGACTGCCGGTCCGCTACATGGTACCGGATCAGGTAAACCATTATATCGAGGTGAACCGGTTGTATGAAGCGTGAAGAGATCGTGGCTTCGGTCAAAGAACAGATGCCGGAGAGGCGCTGGGCGCATACGCTCGGCGTGATGGAAACCTCCGTCTTGCTTGCCGAGCGTTTCGGGGAAGATCCGGTGAAGGCGGAGCTGGCAGCCATTCTGCATGATGTGTGCAAGTATTGGCGCGTAGACGAGCAGGCCGCGATCATCCGGGATAACGGATTACCGCTGGATCTGCTCGATTACGACAAGGAGCTGTGGCATGCGCATGCAGGAGCTTGGATTGCCAAGACCCGCTACGGCGTGGAGGACGAAGAGGTGCTGGATGCGATCCGGTATCATACATCCGGCCGTGCGCAGATGACGGGTCTCGATAAGGTCGTCTGTCTGGCCGATTATATGGAGCCTGGCCGGGATTTCCCGCATGTGCATATTATTCGCCAGGAAGCCGAACATAGTCTGGAGAAGGCTTTGCTCGCCGGCTTCGACGGCACCATCCGTTTTCTGCTGGACAAGGGGAAACGGATTTATCCATTGACGCTGGAAGCGCGTAATGGACTTATTCTTGAGCTGGACCAGTAGAATCGGCTCTCGAATTGAACGGACAATAAGGGAGGAAACGGAATGACCATACAACCAGAAGCATTAATGAAGCTTGCCGTTGATGCGGCAGAAGACAAGAAAGCATTGAATCTCGTAGCTTTGAATCTGATCGGGATCTCGTTGATATCCGATTATTTTGTTATTTGTCACGGGAATTCGGAAACCCAGGTACAAGCGATTGCGACGGAAATCCGCAAGCGTGCCGAGGAGCAGGGCGCACGGCTGCGCGGCTTGGAGGGCATGGACACCGCCCGCTGGGTGCTGATCGATCTGGGGGATGTCGTCGTGCATGTGTTCCACCGCGACGAGCGCGAATATTACAACATCGAGCGTCTGTGGTCCGATGCGAAAGTGGTTGAACGGGTATGACGCTGGAAGCCGGAACGATTCGCCGTCTGGAGGTAGCCCGGGAGGTATCTCCGCACGGCTACTTTCTGACGGACGGGACAACGGATGTACTGCTGCATTATAGCGAGACGAATGGCACGGCTATCCAGATTGGAGAGCCGGTTGAAGCCTTCCTGTTCCACGATACAGAGGACCGTCTGGCAGCGACGCTGCGCAAGCCGCTGATTATGCTGGACGAGGTTGCGCTGCTGGAGGTTGTCGATATCCATCCGCGTTTCGGTTGTTTTCTCGAAATGGGCCTGGGCCGCAACCTGCTCCTGCCATTCCGCGAGCTGCCTGAGCTGAAGGAGCTTCATCCGAAGGTAGGCGACAAGGTATTCGTCGTGCTAGGGCATGACCGTCAGGGCAGGCTGGTCGCCAGACTCGCCGGTGAGGAGCAGCTACGCAAGCTATGCGTGCCTGCGCCGCAGGTTTGGAAAAACCGCCGCGTCGAAGCGCGTGTGTACAAGCCGCTGCAGATGGGTTCGTTCGTTGTGTGCGATGCCGGTGTGCTAGGGTTTGGCGTGATCGGGCTGATTCACTCGACCGAGCGTACGCGGATGCTGCGTCTGGGCGAGCAGGTGGAGGTCCGTGTAGCTTTCGTGCGGGAGGACGGCAATGTCAACCTGTCGATGCGCGAGCGTAAGGAATTCGTGCGGGATGAGGACTCCGAGAAGCTGCTGGCTTTCTTGCGCGAGCGTCCTAACGCAGCGATGCCTTATTCGGATGAGACGCCGGCCGATCTGATCAGCCAGCGCTTCGGGATGAGTAAATCCGCCTTCAAGCGGGCGCTAGGCAAGCTGATGAAGGAAGGCCTCGTCACGCAGGACGGAAGCTGGACGTATCTGAAACAGGAACAACAATCACCGGTTGCCGACTCTTAACGGTTGCAGCCGGTTTTCTTTTGGGCGGAGCCGCATCATGGCGGGTAGCGTCTTAGCAAGAAAGGAGCGGGAGTCCTATGGCTTATGAGCAGTTTTCCTATGTGTACGACCGGTTGATGGAGGACATGCCCTATGACGAGTGGCTGGAATTTGCCCGTCAATGCTGGCATAAGCAAGGTGAACCGCGTACGGTTGTCGATCTCGGCTGCGGGACGGGCAGCTTGTCCGTCCCGCTGGTACAGCTCGGGTATGAAGTGACCGGCATCGATCTGTCGGAGGATATGTTGGCTATCGCCAGACATAAGGCGGATGAGGCTGCACGGCTGGAGCCGGGCAAGCAGGGCGGTAGTCTGCTGCTCCTGCAGCAGGACATTCGGGAATGGTCGCTGGGCAGGCAGACGGATGCGGTCGTATCGTTCTGCGATTGTTTTAATTATCTGTTGGAGCCGGAGGAACTGGTGGCTGCTTTTCGTCATACGTTTGAGGCGCTGGCACCGGGCGGGATCTTTATGTTCGATATGCATACGCCCCACCAGCTTCGCTCGTATGCGGAGGCTCAGCCTTTTTTGCTCAATGAGGATGATGTCGCCTATATCTGGACCTGTGAATTCGATGAGGAGCGTTGCGAGATCGAGCACGCGCTGACCGTATTCGCCAAGGAAGTGGAGAGGCCAGGCAGGGAGGAGCGCGAAGAGCGCTTCTACCGGGTCGATGAGACGCATGTACAGCGGGCTTATCCCCCCGCATTCATCGAGCAGGAGCTGCGGAATGCCGGTTTTGCCGACGTATCCGTGTACGCGGATTTCACATGGATGAGTCTGGCGGAAGATACAGAGCGAGCCTTCTTCGTTGCGGTGAAGCCGAAGTAAGCTAGAGAGAAGAGAGACCTCTGTTCCGTGAAAACGGGAGCCGGGGTCTCTCTTTTTCTTATTCGATCAAGCTCCGAACGAGAGCTTCAGCGCCTTGGCTGCATCCGGGACAGCGGCACGAGCGTCTTCGATGTCATACGCCAAATTAAAAATCCGCCATTTCCCTGATTACATAGTTTTGGCGGACTGTTTATGTTTTGAGGCATTAGATCTATCCATGGAGCAGGCGCAGGATGAGCTGCAGCATAGCGAGCAAGATGCCCCAGAGCGGCAGCGACAGCAGCAATCCATTGACCAAACCGCGCATTGTCGATCCCTCCGTTCATTCCATTCCTAGTTATCAAGTATGTTCCATTTGCAGGTAGGGTAACCCTGAAACTAGAGGAATTTTTGAATTTATAGGGGTTGACTGCATGCGGAGCCTGGTCACAAGGCCAGGAGCTATGAAGTAAGCCGGGCGGGCCAGATGTAAGCGGAGGCTGCTGCTTAAACGCAGAACCGCGAAGCTGGCGGTAGATGGCGAGCCGCTACTTGACAGGCAGGATTTGTTTTACATATAATGATGGGTAATTGCATGGATAAGAAGGCAGTGACAGGAATTAGTAGCTCGGTATCCGTTATCAGAGAGTCGGTGGGTGGTGCGAACCGGCAGCGGCGCCTAAGCGAACTCATCCTGGAGCCAGAAGGTGATGACGAAGCGGCTATTCTTGAGGATAGCGCCGTTCGTAACCGGATCGTGTGCCCCGCGTTAAGGGGATCGAGTGGACGTGAGGCAAAGCATGCCTGCCGTCAACTAGGGTGGTACCACGGGAAATCAAAGCTTCTCGTCCCTAGCGCAAGCTAGCGATGAGGGCTTTTTTGTTTGCTTGAATTGAAGGAGGAGCAGTTGTTATGGCACAGGAAACGAGAGACAATCAAGGGTATAACCCGCAGAGCATTGAGCCGAAATGGCAGCAGTACTGGGACAATAACAAGACGTTTAAGGTGCTGGAGGATGACTCCAAGCCGAAGTTCTATGCGCTCGATATGTTCCCATATCCGTCTGGAGCCGGACTTCATGTCGGCCATCCCGAAGGCTACACGGCAACGGATATCGTATCGCGCTACAAGCGGATGCGCGGCTACAACGTGCTGCATCCGATGGGCTGGGATGCATTCGGCCTGCCGGCAGAGCAGTACGCACTGGATACGGGCAATGATCCGCGCGATTTTACGAAGAAAAACATTGAAACATTCCGCCGTCAGATCAAATCGCTCGGCTTCTCGTATGACTGGGACCGCGAGATCAGCACGACGGACCCGGAATATTATAAATGGACGCAGTGGATTTTCATCCAGCTGTACAACAAAGGATTGGCCTACGTGGACGAGGTTGCCGTTAACTGGTGTCCGGCGCTCGGAACGGTGCTGGCTAACGAAGAGGTTATCGACGGCCTGAGCGAGCGCGGCGGCCATCCGGTCGTCCGCAAGCCGATGCGTCAGTGGGTGCTGCGAATTACGGAATATGCCGAGCGCTTGCTGGAGGATCTGGAGGAGCTGGATTGGTCCGAGAGCATCAAGGATATGCAGCGCAACTGGATCGGCAAGTCCAAGGGCGCAGAGGTGACCTTTGCGATCCAAGGACATGATGGCGAAGGCCTGAAGGTCTTTACAACTCGTCCGGACACGCTGTTCGGTGCTACGTACTGTGTGCTGGCTCCCGAGCATGAGCTGGTTGCGAAGATTACGACACCGGAGCAGGCGGATGCGATCCGTGAGTACCAGGAGCGCGCTTCGCGTAAGAGCGATC
This sequence comes from Paenibacillus filicis, assembly GCF_038070315.1. Lineage (NCBI taxonomy): Bacteria > Bacillati > Bacillota > Bacilli > Caryophanales > Paenibacillaceae > Paenibacillus > Paenibacillus filicis. The sequence continues at coordinate 212,461 of NZ_JBBPCC010000009.1, forward strand.
TGGAGCGTACGGACCTGGCGAAGGACAAGACAGGCGTATTCACGGGCGCGTATGCGGTTAATCCCGTCAGCGGTGCACAGGTGCCGATCTGGATCGCCGATTATGTGCTGGCCGGCTATGGAACGGGTGCGATTATGGCCGTACCGGGTCATGACCAGCGTGACTGGGAGTTCGCCAAGCAGTTCGATCTGCCGATCATAGAGGTTGTCGAAGGCGGGGAACTTGCGAAGGAAGCATATGCCGGAGACGGTCCTCACGTGAATTCCGATTTCCTGAACGGACTGAACAACGAGCAGGCGATCAGCGCGATGATCGAGCGTCTCGAGGCCGAAGGCAAAGGTCAAGGCAAAGTGACGTACCGTCTGCGCGACTGGCTGTTCAGCCGTCAGCGCTACTGGGGTGAGCCGATTCCGATTCTCCATCTGGAAGACGGCACGATGACGACAGTGCCGGAGGATCAGCTGCCTCTGCTGCTGCCGCAGGTGGATGAGATCAAGCCGTCCGGTACCGGGGAGTCCCCGCTGGCTAACGTCAAGGAGTGGGTTGAGACCATCGATCCGGTATCCGGGCAGAAGGCGCGCCGCGAGACGAACACGATGCCGCAATGGGCGGGAAGCTGCTGGTACTACCTGCGCTTCATCGATCCGAAGAACGACGATGCCATCTGCTCGCCGGAGCTTCAGAAGAAATGGCTGCCGGTCGATCTGTATATCGGCGGAGCGGAGCACGCCGTCCTTCACTTGCTGTATGCTCGCTTCTGGCACAAGGTGCTGTACGATCTCGGCGTAGTCGCGACGAAGGAACCGTTCCACAAGCTCGTGAACCAGGGTATGATCCTGGGCGAGAACAACGAGAAAATGAGTAAATCCCGTGGTAATGTCATTAACCCGGATGAGATCGTGAACGAATATGGGGCAGACACGCTGCGTATGTATGAGATGTTCATGGGGCCACTCGAAGCGACGAAGCCATGGAACGTCAATGGCGTAGAAGGTACTTACCGGTTCCTGAACCGGGTGTGGCGTTTGTTCGTCGGCGAAGACGGCGCGCTGAATCCGAAGATCGATGCGAACGAGGAGCTGGGCAGCGAGTCGTTCAAGCGCATCTGGCACCGTACGATCAAGAAGGTGACGGAGGATAACGAGGCACTGCGCTTCAATACTTCCATCAGCCAACTGATGATCTTCATCAACGAAGCTTACAAGACCGACCGCCTGCCGAAAGCGGCACTGGAGCATTTCGTTCAGCTGCTGTCCCCGCTTGCGCCTCACTTGGCCGAAGAGCTGTGGGAGAAGCTGGGTCACACCGAGAGCGTGACCTATGTAGCGTGGCCGGTCTACGACGAAGCTTGGACCGTCGACAACGAGGTCGAGATCGTCGTTCAGGTGAACGGCAAGATCGCGGATCGTGTACGCGTGGCGGCCGACGCTGACGAGGCGGCGCTGCAGGAATTGGCCTTTGGACTGGATAAGGTCAAGGATGCAACAGCAGGCAAGACGGTCCGCAAGGTGATCGTGGTGAAGGGCAAGCTTGTCAATATTGTGGTCGGCTAACCGGCTGCATACAAATAACCGCACGGGGCGGCATCTGCGGACGCCGGCCCTGCGGTTCATACGGAAAAGACGTGAAAGCATCGCGTTCTAGTCGACTTGGGTCCCGAAGAAGCGGGCTTCCACCTTTTCCACATCTTCATCATACTTTGCATGAGTTGTGCGGATCAGGTCGTAGAAGACCCCGCCCAGCTCTTTTTCCATTATACGGAGACCTTCAGCGGTTATGCCGCCCGGGACGGCTACACGCTTCTGCAAGGTAGCTGGAGTGAATCCTCCTGTCGTCAGCAGCTTGCCGGTCCCCAGTGTCATTTCGCTGGCGAGCAGCGTCGCTTCCTCTTCCGATATACCGGTAGCGTTAACGGCAGCTTCCGCGTACTTCTGAATAAAATAGGCGAGGAAGGCGGGGCCGCAGCTGCTTAGGTCGGAGGAGATGCGGGTGTACTGCTCGGACACGCGAATGGGCGAGCCGATATGGGACAGCAGATTCTCCAGCAGCACCTCATCCTCAGGCATGGTGCGGTTGCCGTAGATACATAAGGCGGCTCCGCTAAGCACGTAGTTCGTGATACTCGGAATGATTTTGGCGATTTTGCAGGGAAGCTGCTCTTCCAGATGGCGGAGCAAAACGGGACTTGTGATGGAGATGACTAGCTGTTCCCCCGTGACGACAGGGCGGATATCCTCAATCACCTCTTTGAATTCCAAGGGCTTGATGCACAAAAATAAAAGATCCGAGCCTTCGGCGGCTTCTTTATTGGAACGGGCGACCTGCAGCCCCGGAATATGCTCGGCCAAACGTTCGACCTTGGACAGTGTGCGATTCGTCGCAACGACTTGCTCCGGGTTAAGCGCACCGGACCGGATAAACGCTTCGATGAGTATGCTTCCCATGCTGCCTGTTCCTATGAATCCTACTCGCATGATCATCCCCCCCTGTTTGGACTGCAGCCTTTTTCCATTGTATGAAGGGAAGCTTTGAACTAGACCAAATTGTTGACAAATGAAGGGAGGATTTCCGATGAATGTCCATCAGCAGGGAAGGACGACGGACATATGGTGGATCGTGGCTGGAGCCGGGGCGGTGCTTGTCTTGGTGCTTGCGCTTCGCTTTATGCTGGCTGCAGCGCCGGAGGCAGGCTTTATCGCCGTAGATGAGGAGATGCGGCGGTTGCTGCAGGAGCGGGACGATGAGACCGGCTCGGCTGCCGCAAGCACGGGCAAAGGACCTGCAAAGCCGGGGACTGTAGCGGGGACGGCGAAGTCCGGAGCCGGTTCCCCGGCGCAGGGGCAGAGAGAGGCGGCAGCTGGTGCTGGTGCTGGTACACCGGGCGGAGCCGGGGGAACGACAGCTGGAACTGCACCCGGCACGGCACAGTCGGAGAATGGAGCCGCCGAGAATCCGGCTGGCGGAGCTATGAAGGAGCTGGGCTCAGCGGGACCCGCTCTTACGGATGCCGGAATAGGAGCTGGGGCACAGAACGTCGGCGTGGGAGGCAGCGCTGCGGCGGTCCAGCAGCCGGGTACTCCGGCGATGGCGACGGAGACGGGAGCGTCCTCTGGAGGCAAGCTGGATCTGAACCGGGCCACGGCCGAGCAGCTCGTTGCGCTGCCAGGTATTGGTCCAAGCAAGGCTCAGGCCATTCTGGAGCTGCGCAAGAAGCTAGGAGGCTTTCGTTCGGTGGATCAGCTCAAGCAGGTCAAGGGAATCGGTGCGCAGACGTTCAAGAAGCTGGAGCCGCTTATTACGGTAGCACCTTAATAAAGATGCTATGAATCTGCCAATCTATCAGCAACCGCTTTCGTTTTAACCGGGAATATGAGAGAATGGAGAGGAAACTACACCAATACCTACCATTCGCAAGGAGGACTTTGTCGATGTCAGAACGCAAGCTTGATTTGGAAACATTAGCGGTTCATGCCGGCCAGGAAATCGATCCCACCACGATGTCGAGAGCAGTCCCACTGTATCAGACGACCTCCTACGGCTTCCGTGACACGGATCATGCCGCAGATTTGTTCGCTTTGAAGGAGTTCGGCAATATTTATACCCGTCTGATGAACCCGACTACGGATGTATTCGAGAAGCGGGTAGCGGCCCTGGAAGGCGCACCGGCTGCACTGGCTACGGCTTCTGGCCAAGCGGCGATTACATATTCGATTCTGAACATTGCTGGATCAGGAGATGAGATCGTATCTTCGGCCAGTCTGTATGGCGGTACGTATAACTTATTTGCCAATACGCTGGCAAAGCTCGGGATTACGGTGAAGTTCGTCGATTCGTCCAATCCTGAAAACTTCCGCGCAGCGGTCACGGACAAGACGAAAGCCTTCTTCGCGGAGACCATCGGCAACCCGCGCGGCGATGTGCTGGATATTGAGGCTGTGGCTGCGATCGCCCATGAGCATGGGGTACCGCTGATCGTGGACAACACGTTCCCGAGCCCGTACCTGTGCCGTCCAATCGAGCATGGCGCGGATATCGTCGTTCACTCCGCTACGAAGTTTATCGGCGGACATGGTACTTCCATCGGCGGCGTCATCGTTGATGGCGGACGCTTCGACTGGACGAAGGGGGATAAGTTCCCTGGACTGACTCAGCCGGACCCGAGCTATCATGGCGTTGTTTACACGGAAGCAGTAGGTCCTATCGCCTACATTATCAAGGCGCGCGTACAGCTTCTCCGCGATATGGGAGCTGCCATCTCCCCGTTCAACTCGTTCCTGCTGCTGCAGGGGCTGGAGACCCTGCATCTGCGCATGGAACGCCATAGCTCCAACGCATTGGCTGTCGCCAAGTACCTGGAAGCGCATGAAGCGGTCGAGTGGGTCAGCTATTCCGGCTTGGAGAGCCATCCTTCCCACGCGCATGCACTCAAGTATTTGTCGAAGGGCCAGGGCGCGATCCTGACCTTCGGGATCAAGGGCGGTATCGAGGCGGGCCGCAAGCTGATCAACGGCGTGAAGCTGCTGTCCCACCTGGCTAATGTCGGCGACTCCAAGTCGCTCATTATCCACCCGGCGAGCACGACCCATCAGCAGTTGTCCGGCGATGAGCAGGAAGCTGCCGGGGTATCTCCGGGCATGATCCGTCTGTCCATTGGCACCGAGTCGATTAATGACATTATCTACGATCTGGAGCAGGCCATCCAGGCCAGCCAGCAGTAAAGGGGAAGCATCGCCATGGCACGCCGCAAGGACTGGGACACTTATTTCATGGATATCGCGTATATGGCCTCGACCCGTTCCCAATGCAGCCGCCGGCATGTAGGGACGGTGCTTGTGCAGGGTAAGAAGCTGCTCGGTACCGCCTATAACGGCGCCCCCTCTGGAGTTTCGGATTGCTCGGAGGCCGGTTGCATGCTGGTGGAGGAGTTTGAGCTGGTCCAGACTGACGGGCAGGAGCAGGTGGTCAAGAAGCAGCGCTGCATCCGCACGATTCACGCGGAGCAGAACCTTCTGCTCTTCACCGACCGCGAAGATCGCGAGGGCTCGGTCGTTTACGTCACCGATCAGCCTTGCTGGACCTGCGCCAATATGCTGGCGAACAGCGGGATCACCGAGATCATATACCACCGTTCATATCCAAAAGACAGCGAGAAGGTCGGCGCGTTAATGGAGCAAAAGGGGATCGGATTCCGCAGGATGGAGGGCTACGAGCCTCCGCCGGGTACGATCGCCGATGTGCATAATTAAATATCGTTTATTGTGAGGAAGAACCTCCTTTTACCTAGCGATAGGGAAAGGGGGTTCTTTGCTTTGCGCGAAGCAGGAAGCTTGGGGTGGACGTCCAGACCCGTCGTCTGGCTCACCGTATGCTGGACGCTGGGCTATGCGGCCGCGATGGAATGGAGTTTTCTTCGGCAAGCGTCTCTGTATTTGCTTTTTGGCGGCTTGCTGCTGCTCTTGCTGGTGTGGAGCGGAAAACCGCGCGGACGTCTCGTGCTGGCGGCCGTACTGATCGTCTGCATAGCTGCTGGGTGGTACGGCATGTTCGATAACCGCAATCGCACGCTGATCACGCCGCCTCCGGCCGTGGAGGAAGTGGACGGTGTCCGATTTGTTGGCCGGATCGATACGCCTGTTAACGTAGATGGCGATAAGGTTATGTTCCAGGCGGTGGCGGAGCGCGTGGAGTTGCCTGAGCAGGCCGATGGTCAGTCTGCTGTATCGGCTGGTGTGAAGGCGGTTGAACAGACTGTATCCGGGAATCGTTCCAGCCCAAGGCCCGAGGAGAATGGGGAGTCCGATGTCAGGAAATCTCTGCCCTCTGAAGGCAGGACTCCCGTGTGGGACGTTACCTCGTCCGGCAAGGGAGAGCGGGTGCAGGTGTCTATCCGTCTGCTGCAGGAGACGGAGCAGCGGATGGCGCTGGCCTGGAAGCGGGGGGACCGGATTGAGCTGAGTGGTATCCTGAAGCTCCCTGGGGAGGCGCGGAACTTTGGAGCCTTCGACTACCGGGGTTACTTGCAGCAGCAGCATATTCATTGGCAGCTGAGTGGAAAAGGTCTGGAGGGTGTTCAAGTGACGGAGCCCTCGCAGTCCGACTGGGGCTGGTGGAGATTGGCGCGCTGGAATGACGATGTGCGTTTCGGATTAGGTGCCGTGGTTGACCGGTTGTTTCCGGCGGGGCAGGCGGGGTTTATGAAAGGGATGCTGATCGGCTTAACGGATGAGATCGAGCCGGAGCAGTTCGATTCCTTCTCCCGGTTAGGACTTACGCATATTATCGCGATCTCGGGGTTAAACGTCGCAATCTTTCTGGCCTGCGTCATCTGGCTGCTGCGGCGAATCGGGATGACTCGTGAGGCGTATCTCTGGACGGCGATGGCGCTGCTGCCCTTATATATCGCGATGACGGGGGCGGCCCCGTCTATCGTTCGGGCTGGCTTAATGGCTATGATCGGCTTATATGCCGCGTACCGTCATCGTCTCAAGGATGGCCTGCATCTGGTTATGATTGTCGGCCTGGTGATGCTGCTGTGGAATCCTTACTACATCACGGATGTTAGCTTCCAATTATCTTTTCTGGTCACCCTTGGGATTATCGTTCTGGTATCCCGGGTAAGCGGGATGCTGCCCGTGAGGAATAAAAAATGGCGGGATGCTCTGGCCATCACGCTAGTGGCGCAGTTCGTATCCTTTCCGCTGACGATCTACTATTTCAATCAGTTTTCGCTCTTGTCTTTCGCAGCCAATCTGGCACTTGTGCCAGTGTTTAGTTCTTTCACGATGCCTGTCGGGACGACCGCTATGCTGGTGGGCTTAGTATCCTCTACGGTAGGAGGCTGGCTGGCCTGGCCGGTAGGGCAAGTCAACCGTCTGCTGTTCGCTACCGTTCAGTGGTCGGGCGAACTGCCCGGCTCCCAAACGATATGGCCCACGCCCTCGCTGCTATGGATCATCGGGTACTATGGATTGCTAACGGGTAGCGTTCTGGCGGTGGAGGCGGTTCTGAAAGGTCGGAGTTCAGCCAAGGAAGGTCCCATGCTGGATACCTGGCAGACGATGCGCTGGAAAGAAAGGCTGCAGGCATGGAATGGCAAGCTGCTGGTGCCGGGCCTGGTCCTGTTATTCGCAGCCCTGCTGTGGGTGGGTTACCGGCCTGAATGGAGGTCGCCACCGCAAGGGATGGTGCAAACGCTGGATGTGGGGCAGGGCGACAGTATTCTGATCCGTACGGGGAACTCCGGCCATACGTTACTTGTGGACGGAGGGGGCACCGTGAGCTTCCGCAAGCCGGGGGAGGAATGGAAAAACCGCAGCGATCCGTACGAGGTTGGCCGCAAACTGCTGGTTCCTCTTCTGAAGAAGCGGGGAGTCCAACAGATTGATGAGCTGATCCTGACTCATCAGGATGCGGATCATTTCGGAGGCTTGCAGGCGGTGCTGGAGCATATCCCTGTGAAGCGCCTGCTGTTCAACGGGACGCTGAAGCCGATTCCCGGAGTCGAACAATTATTTCGGACTGCATTGGCTCACGGCACGCAGTTGGTTCCTATTCAAGCTGGCGACCGGCTGAAAGTTAGCTCGGAGCTGGAACTGTATTTCCTGGCTCCTTTTGCCGGACAGGCCGGGGAGAGGGAGCAGGTCGAATTGAAATCGGATCAAAATCCGGTGTCCCTGGTGTTCCTGATGGAACTTGCGGGCACGCGCTGGTTGTTTACAGGGGATATCGGCGTCCGGGAGGAAGACGAGCTGCTTACACGCTGGAAGGCTGCCTCGGGAAGCAAGCTGCCAATTTCGCTCATGGAGCAGCCGATCGATGTGCTGAAGGTGGCTCATCACGGCAGCAAGTCCTCTACTTCGGAAACGTGGCTAGATGTTTGGCAGCCTCGTGTCGCACTAATTAGTGCAGGTCTTCATAACACGTACGGACATCCGAGTCCACAAGTGACAGAGCGCTTAAAGCAGCGTCGTATCGCGGTGTACCGGACGGATCGAGATGGAGAAGTTCAATTGCAAGTACGCGATGGTAAAGTGGAAGTTAGGACTAAGTTAGGTAATCCATAAAATGTGGAAAATGAAAGAAAATATAACAATGATGTGCTATATTGAGAACGATATGTTTTCTTTTTTTGTAAGGCTTTCTTCGAAAGATTATTTATACATATGAGCTTAAAAATCTCGGATTTCATCCGTCTAAATTAAGGAGAGATTGTAATGAATAAAGTGACAAAGGGTATTATGATAACCGTATTTTCTGCTGTGATGGGGCTTCAAGGGCATGTTAATTCCACGTGTGCTGCTTTTTCTGATACTGTTGGCCATTGGGCTGGCGACTCGATCGAGGCTGCTGTCAAGCTCGGGTATGTCGATGGGTACCCGGACGGGAGCTTCAGACCAGATGCAACGATTTCGCGCGCCGAGTTTATGGCTATCACAGCCAGGGCGCTGCAGCTCCCAGTGAAGCCAGCTGCGGGAGATAACTGGTATGTCCCTTATTTAGAGGCATCAAAAAAAGCTGGTGTGTATGATGATGATTTTAAGGACGGCACCTGGAACGAGCCTATTCCGCGTCAGGACATGGCGAAGATTGCGGTACGTGCGAGCGGCTGGAAGCTGGATCAGCCTGTCGATTACAACCAGTGGATGTGGGAAGCGACGAAGGCCGGTCTGATCCATGGCGTGGCGCCGGGGGACATTGCTCCGGAAGGGAAGACCACGCGGGCGCAGTCTATCACGGTCCTGAACCGGATCTTGGATGTTAAGTCCGGCAAGAAGCTGGAGACGGACAAGTATGCGATCTCGGAGGCTGAGATTTTTTGGCATAAGACGAATGTTTTTACGATGCTGCCGGAGTATTTTCTTGGTGCCTACAAATATAATGGGCGACGGGTTAATACTGATAACATGAAGTACACAGGTTCAAACGGATATTGCGAAGTGGAGAAATATGTGGTCATAGATATGGACGATCCACATGATCCGAATCGATCCTTGATTAAGGATAATATGCGTTGGCTGTATTCAGACATTCAAGGGGTTTATACAAACAGAACAGATACTCCAACAGCTAGCTATGCTCTATTGTCTGTTAATCATTTGGTGGCTGATCTCCTGGAAAAGCCAAACGCCTTCTTTACATGCGGGGTATTTGTATCAAATCAAATTGAACTGAAATCAAATGAGGCAAGGCAGCAAGGCAAACCATATATGCTACACAACTTCAGTGAATATGTAGAAGAAAATGAGGCCTATATGTCTGGTAAAATCCCTAATATGACTGCAGGGAAACATGATTTCCGATATATTTCAGGTCAACTTTTACCAAAAGGCGATATTGCTATTGAGGAAGTTGATAGGCTTTACCTTAGCAATAAATCAGCAGGTGGACTAGGACAAAATGAAGTGAGAAGAATCTACGACTCTAGTGTTAACTACGATTTAAAACGATAAGGCTGGAGGCATACCATCTTGAAAACATCTAAAGTATTCCTCTTAGCTATCGCATTGCTTCTTACCGTTAGTTGGTTTATCCATCCCACGGCAGATGCTGCCGCAGAAAAAGAAATTGTAATTAAAGAATCTGCCTTTAACCCTGCAGACATTCTGAAGACAGATTCGGCTACAAATTCCGTTCTTACCAACAAAGCGTCATTCCGAATTCAGAACGTTGCTGTAAATACAGCGGGAAGAGTAACAAAAGTTGTTATTCGTGAAAAAGGATCTAAAGTCGAAAGAGCTACCCTGACCAACAACGGCGACGGTACTTTTCGTCAAACAGCGGACATTGCCCCGAGCAGTAAAGTAGAAGCAACAGCCGTCCAGGAAATTCCAGCGGGGTATTTTGAATGGTTTCGCGATCCAAACAAGTATGTTTGGATGTATGACTACGAAGGAACACGAAACTATAGGGATACACGTTGGTCTGTCTATAGTAGGCCCCCAGCAACATGTAAAAAGGCTTCAAGTGTGACGGATCAGAACGGTTCTGCAATGAATGGGAATTGTAATGACGCGGAAGATTACCGGACGGGAACAATTACGGTTTCGACATTCGAACTTCCGGGAAATCTTGGAACAGTCAATCTCAATGATTTGGGCGAACTCAAATTTGATGAGACTACGTTTAAACTTACTAGTACAGGTACATTAAAACAAGGAAATAACATTAGAATCATCAGCTCTAACATTGACCCTGTATCCAAGCATTATCGATTCGATTACAGAATGAGCTTCGATGCGGAACCGGATTGGGTTATACAAGGAGATAACGATCCCAACGGCCGTGTTATCCGATGGGACAACGAATGGAATGCCATCGTCAAAGGCTACGTCTACAAGTACCCCGAGATGGAAGTCGTAGCCTACATCGACGACACTCCACTCGAAAAACCCGACCTCATCCCCACAGTCCTCAAAATCGACGAAGCCTGCTTCAAGGTCGGGGATACAATCCGGGTTCGCTACGGTTACACGAACGTTGGTCTTGATATTAAAAATAAGCCCTTCAAGGTCACGCTATCCGCTGGCGGCACGGTCATTAAAACTGAAAATGCCGAAGATGCCAGCCGGAATGTCTTACTGGGCGGTTTCGTAGACTATAAGGTCACCGGTAACTCGGTGACCTTTAAGCTAAAAGTCGATGTAGACAACACAATTGATGAGGGCCCGCTCGGCGAAACGAACAATGAACTGTCCAAGACGTTCACCGCTTCATCCAATTGTAACGAAGGCGGCGATACAGAGATTATCAAAGCTAACTTCAACATCGTTCACCCTGTCATTACCTTCGGCGAGAGTAACACATTCCAACCTACCGGCACATCCGTAACCGGCGCAGGCTGCACCGTTAAAGAGCTGAAATGGACCGTTACCCAGAACGGTAAAAGCTATTCCTGGACAAGTACGCAAGTCAACGCAACCGGCGTATCTACTTTTCCGCCATCTCCCGACTTCCTGACAGTCGGAACCGTGAGCGTGTCGATGGAGGTTACATCAACTTGCGGCACCAAGGCCAGCGCAGGGACAAAGACATTTGAAATTATTCGGCCAGCAGCTTGCACCCCGGATAACCGGCCTCCAGTATTTGAAATCGGCTGGTTTGACGCTTACGACAGCGGAAGCTTCAAACCTAAGACCAAAGGTGTAGAGGGGGATAAGCTCTGGCTGCGTGTCATCAAAAAACCCATTCTGGGTCCAGGCTCTAAAGCCGAACCGTATGATCCGGACGGAGACCAGTACTTTCTTACATGGGATTTTGAGGGAAGTAGCTCGGACTGGGTAAAGTACATCTATAAGGAATATGGGTTATGGAAACATGAGCCCGATGGGTTCACCTATAATTTCAAATCGGTCCAAGGGACCCATAGTATCAAGGCCACCGCCACAGACGTTTGCGGCAACCAATCCCAGTCTACGGCATCGATCTTTATTCTGCCGGAAAATCCACCGCCTATTCCGATGATCGATCTGCCGCCCAAAGTCATTGAGGGCCGTCCTTATACTCCCGAAATCAGCTGCGGACGAAGCTACTCCCCCCGGGATGATCGATCCATTTCGGAATGCAAATGGACGGGGAAGCAGCCCCGGTATCTGATTTCAGGCTTTTATCCGATCACGCTAGAGGTTAGAGATAATACAGGTCTTTGGTCCGAGTCACCCGCATATGCTACGCTTCCGGTGCTGCCGGACTTACCACCGGTTGTTGAGGCTACGCTACCATCGAAGGGCGTCAGGGGTACACCGATGAATATGGCGGATACCTCGTATAGTCCGGATGGAGATCAAATCGTCATCCACAAGACGCAGATCATCGCGGACGTGAATATGAACGGAAACTTCGATGACGATCCGGTGATCGATGTGACTCTTGATGAGAGCGGTAATTTCAGTTTCACACCGACCGTACTGGCCAACCATATTCTGAGGCTCTTCGTCCAAGAGGACTGGGGGTTAAAAGCCAATAAAGACTTTCCGTTCACTATAGTGAATCAAGCTCCGACAGTAGCGATTGATGTCAAAGGGGAGTATCCGGAACCACCTACCATTGAAGGGATCAAATATGAATTATCCCAAATGCTAAACGATAAATCGCAGTTCGTTATTGAGGACCATTACAACAGCCACACATCCACCACTATGTATTATGATGCTGCTGAAGGTTCGATTGCGGTGCCTGCCCGGGATAAAATGTTGTATAAGGCCCCCACGGCGGAAGGGTTTCAGTTCAGTCAAACGGGACTTAACATGAGGGGTTCCAGTGAGTATGGGGAGTACAAGCCACTAGGCGATAGGGCCGGCCAAAACATCTATTATACGTGGTCAACCTTTTATGACTGCACGGGCTCTACGTATTGTACGCCATACGGAATAAGCATCAGCTTTAATAATGCCGTTACGAATTCCACTCAAATGTATAAGTCACGACAATACGGAGACTACATCCAGTTCAACATCAACCCTAACGCGGATTTGGTTTGGCTGAGAACATCCAAATCTGATGTGAGAAATAGCAATCCGAGCGGAAATTACGATCAGCTCTTCCGGATATCGGATATGGCTTCAGGTAATTTCACTCCTTTTAAAACGATCCCGTTTACGGTAACAAGCTGGCATTACTTGGGTCAGTATCAATGGACACAGGTTCCGGATAACCCTCCTCCGGTTGGCTGGATACCCAACGAAGATATTAAAGAAAACGTAGTCATCAATCAGCCTTGGAATTTTGAAGTTGCCGGTGTGAGATCCCTCATTAACGATGTAATTACACCGAGAAAGGATAATGACGGCAACTTTTATGCCTTCAGTTGCACCAGTACTAGAATACAGATGGGATGGGAGAATGACAGTCCCGTTATGGGCGATAAATATGATTGCAAGCTTCAGAAAATTTCCCCTTCTGGAATCGTCCTTTGGACAGGGAATAAGGTTTATACCAATTATTATATGGGGAGTAATGCGATTGCGATCGCCTCGTATCCACGTGTAGATATCGTTCACATTACATCAGACAACTCAAGAATCTTATTAAATGATGGTGTCTATGATAATCTCACAGGACAGTATCTAGGACAGATTCCTGGGTACGATTATAGTTCTTACATGGGAGTCGGGCATCCCTACATGGTGCGTAAAGGGTATGCCGAAAGAGACCATGGTTTTGTGGGTGGTAAATTCTATCACGATTTGTACTATTACGTGCAGGCTATTGTTACGGAACGATATAGTTGTGGAGATGACAGTACCTGCGAAGTATATACGGATTATCACAGGATATTCAACCTTCGAACTATGCAGCTCACTCTTAACTTAGCTGGCGCCGAATATGATGGTAAGTCTAGTTGGGAATATCGGCTTAAATTTACTGGTGATACGACCTCGGACGGCAAGTTGGTGCTACCATACCGCGACGGAAAAAAACGGAATGATGAAGGTTTTAAGCCCCGTATCCGGGTGTACGAGATGGAAACGGGACAGTTGCTCTTTGAATCGCCTATGCTAACTGGATTTACGAATCCGGACAGTTGCGCAGTTTGGCAACAGGAACGTTGCTATGGAAGTATATCTTTAAAATTGACCGGTGACACTGAAGGTTACTTGATGTGGTCCGATAACGGGAATTACTTTGCCAGACGGAAAGTCAGCTGGAGCATCCCAACGGTCTCAGATGCCGGTACGTATTCCCTCGGCAATGTTATGGATACCCAGCGGAGCTTTGCCAATGGCAGCTTATCTTTATCGCTCAAGTACACCAATACCATCTTTAGTGATCTAAGCGGCGCAGGAATCACCTTCCGGTCAGCGGACAACAAGAACTACTACCAAGCTGAACTCACGACGAAAACCGTTGTGCTCAGCAAGGTCGTGAATGGCGTTAAAACCATCTTGGACAGGCAAACGAACCCGATTAAGCCAGGCACGTACAATAATCTTCGCGTCTCGGCCAAAGGCGACCGGCTCCACGTTTATGTGAACGGCGTGCCGATGATCAGCGTGACGGACGGTACATTTACAAGCGGACGTATCGGATTATTCGCGAACGCACCGAACGTTTACCTGAAGAACTTCTTCTTGGAAAATGCCTCTGGCGGCTCGGAGCTGGTGGATAATATTGTGCTGGTTAACGGCAAGATTAATTACACCGTTGACTTCAGAGATCCGGAGAATGATCCACCGATCCCGGAGCTGGCCCAATGGACGTACACGAATACGGAGCCGGAGAAGTTTCTGGATGCTCGGGATGGTTACTCCGATAAAAACGGGGCGAATACGTATGTGAATCGAGTGGTCAACTCACCTGAAGCGGTGCTGGGTAAGGTGGGTCTATTCCGAATCAGCTTCACCGAACCGGACGATCCGGCACCGCCAGGAAAAAGATACCCTGATCCTACCTATGCAGCATTCCGCCAATACGCAGATCCTGACACGAAGATGGTTATCGTGCATCGTCGGCCAATCAGCGTATTCACGGCTGCGCAGAAAGCAGACTTTACAATAGTCTGGACGGACGCTTCCTATGATCCAGACCGCTGGCTTAGCCCTAGCCAAATCTCTGGGGAAAAGGCAGAATACGTATGGAACCGCGGGATCTACGATTATGTACATGGATATACCGACCCGGATGGTAAGGTAGGGATTGGGAAACTGACCCGACCGACCAAGCAAGGGAACTACACGCTGCGGCAAGCTGTCAAAGACGAGTATGGAGCATGGTCTGACTGGTATGAGGTCAATCTATGGATCGATCAGCCGGTGCCGAATAATCCGCCTTCAGTGACGTTAACCTTCCCATCAGGAAGTTATGCCGATCCGTCGCACGTCAGTTTAAAGCCGACGATCCGCTGGAATCAGAGTGACCCTGATCCGGACACAACATTCACGCTCTTCAATTTGACCGTCAAGGACGAAGCAGGAAATTGCGTGGAATGCAAAAATAACGTAGTCATGAACACCAAGAATACTAGCTGGGCATGGACGTTGGACACTCAGTTGCAGATGGGCAAGAAGTATCAGGTCCAGGTTCAGGTTGTAGACGATGGGAATCTGTCATCAGCTTGGAGTAACATCGGCTGGATGACAACCAACAGCCCGCCAACGGCCTTCATGAGCTACCCATGGGGAACAGAAGCTCAGCCTACAATCGTCAACACGACAAGGCCGACGTTGACTTGGACTCAGAACGATCCAGACCCCGGCTGGATCATAGAGTATTTTCAGATTCAAGTTTCGAATGCTGACCATACGACGATTGTGCTGGATAGCCACAAGACTTGGCAAAACTCCACGTCTACAAGCGGCAGTTGGACGGTCAATGCGGATCTTCCCACAGGGCAGAAGCTGCGCGTACGGGTAAAAGTATGGGATCAGTACGGAGCGGAATCGGATTGGTCGCCGCAGGTGTGGATGTTTATTAACCGGCCGCCTACGGGGAATTTGATATTTGTGCAGCCGATCTATGAGCATGACACGCCGCTGTTTACGATCGAGCAGTCCGACCCTGATGGGGATGCGCTAACCGTGCGCATAGAGAGCAGCTTTCAGGGAGGGGACTTTATGGAGCTGCACGCTTGGGGGCAGGTGCCTTCAGGAGAGAGCAAGTCTTTCTCCTACGGACCGCTTCAGGAGGGCACCTACACCTTAAGATTGACGCTGACAGATCCGCACGGCGGCCAGTTTCAACAAAGCTACACTTTCCCTGTGCTGCCGCTGAAGCTGACTGGCTGGGTCCGTCATACGCCAGAGTGGGAGAGGTACCTACGTGAATGGAATACGAAGTTTCCAGCGAGGGAACGAGCAGAGGATGATTTCTGGGCAGGGGAAGCCTTTGTATTGTCGGCCTCTGTCACAGATACAGGCACTAGTCTAACCAAGCCAACCTCCGTTACTGCCAAGCTATTATCCACGGAAGAGACGGTGCTTCTGTCATTGGAGCCGGTCTCCGGCTTTTATACCGGGATGCTGCTGAATACGGATCACGTCCGCACACTGGCTCAGGGCGCGCAGTCGTTTCGGTTTACCGTGACCTGGTCCAACGGATTGATCCGGCATTACGAGGTGCCGATCCGCATCGTCGGCTCGATTTATGACGTGATTGTCCAGCAAATTCGTCATTAGAAAAATAGAAAGTGACTGCAGCAGCGGAAGCCAGGGATTCATCCCGAAAACTTCCGCTGCTTTTTCTTTGTTCAATCTCCGCAACCTTTACGAAATCTCTACCTGCAATTAACGCTCCACGAATACTCGATGCCTATGATGGAGGTGTGAAGGAAAAAAAACATTTCAAGCATAATGAAGGAAATCCTACAACCGGGAGATGTGGACGCGGACATGATTCAATATTTATGGTTTGATCTGGGGTACACACTGGTGAGAACGAACCGGGAAGAAGTGTACCAGAAAGTGATAGAGCGCTTCGGCGTATTCCGCAATAGAGATGAGATCGCAATCGCCTATCACAGGGCGGACAAGCTATTCATGCGGGAGTATCCGGGGGTGCTCGGCAAGGATAGCCGTGCTTTCTTGCCTTGGTATATCGGGACGCTGAACTATTTTCTGCGAATTTCGCTGCCGATCGAGGAAGTGCTTCAGGTTCACCGTGCGGTAGCCCAGGAATCGCCTATTCAATGGAGAGCCTACGACGGGACGAAGCAGACGCTTCAATATTTGCGGAGCCTTGGCTACCGCCTCGGCTTGATCTCGAATTGGGACGAGTCGGCCCGGACGGTACTGGCTCACAACGGATTGGATGAAGAGCTTGATGAAATCATCGTTTCCTCGGAAGTTGGAGTAGAGAAGCCGAACCCGGACATTTTTCGGCTGGCCTTGTCCCGAGTAAACGCAACAGCGAGCCAGTCGCTCTACATTGGAGACAACTACTATGACGATGTCATCGGCAGCCAGAAAGTCGGCATGCACTGCTTGCTTATTAATGCGTATGGCAATCGGGGTATCGAGGAACTGTCCTACCACCCTATCATATCCGGCATTCAGGACGTGGTAACCTACTTGGGACATCCTCAGATGGAGCTGGAGATCAATCGTTAAGGAGCTTGGCGGATGTCGACCATTGTGGAGAGAATCGAAGAACAATTCGACGCTTTGAGCGTCGCTCAGAAGAAAGTCGCGCATTACATTCAATCCAATATGCAGGATGCGGTGATGCTGTCCGCGCAGAAGATTGCGCTCAAATCCGGGGTCAGCGAGGCGACGGTTCATCGCTTGGCGCAGGCTTTGTCCTACCCGAGCTTCTCGGGGATGCTGCAGGATCTGCGTGGTCATGTGCTAAAGGATCAACGGGCCGTCAAAAATTTCGTCTACACGACGAGTCATAAGGAAGATTCCTGGATCGAGAAACATTTCGTGCAAGAAATCGAGAATCTTCGGGAAACGATGGCGTGGACGGATAAAGCGGATATTCATCAAGCTGCCCGGATGCTGCTGGATGCGGACCGGATCTGGATCGCCGGTTGGCGGATGGGACTGTCGGTCACCTCCTTCTTCAGCTTCGTTCTGAAATATATGCTGGGCAATTGCGAGTTGATTCCTCAAGGAGGTGTTGCAGAATACGCGTCCTACATAAAACCCGGAGACATCGTGTTCGTGTGCGGGTTCCCCAGGTATTGCTCGCGCACGCTTAAGGTGTCGACGCTAGCCAAGGAACAGGGAACGAAGGTGATCGCGCTTACCGACTCCGGACTGTCCCCATTTGCGAAATTGGCCGATTTGACGCTCTTCGCAGCATGCAAATCCACCGGATTTCTCGATTCCTATACGGCTTCGTTATCCGTGGTGAACGCCCTGATCAACGAAATCTCCCATCTGGAGAAGGAGCGGGTCAAGTTCAATATAGAGAAGATGGAAGTGATGTTTAAGGCGTTCCAGGACAACTTCGAGTGGATGAATCGGTCCAAATAATACCCGTGGGAAGGATGCTCGGATGGACATTACGGTAATCGGCTGTTGGGGGGCTTACCCCGAGAAAAACGAAGCAACCTCAGGTTATTTAGTAGAGTGCGAGGGCAGCCGTATCTTGCTCGATTGCGGCAGCGGCGTGCTGTCCCGGCTTCAAAATCATTGCGCGCTCGAAGAGCTGGACGCTCTCGTCCTTACGCACATGCACGCCGACCATATGGCTGATGTGTACAGTCTGGAGTTCGCCATATTAATTTTGATGCAGATCGGCAAGCGGTCCAAACCGCTGGACGTTTATGTGAATGAAGTGGAGCTTGGCAGTCTTGCTTTCGAATACCCGGATTATGTCCGCGTACATCCCATCCGGGCAGGCGAGGAACTGACGATCGGACAAGTACGATTGCAGTTTTCGGAGACGGTACACGAGATTCCGTGCCTGGCGGTCAAGCTGACAGCGCGAGACGGCAAAACGCTCGTCTATTCCGGCGATACGGGCTACTGCCAAGCGATGATCGATTTCTCCCGGTCGGCGGACGTTCTCCTCATCGAAAGCAGCTTTTACGACTTTCAGGCGGGCCGAATGAACGGACATTTGACCGCTGGCGAAGCTGGGAAAATCGCGGCACTGGCCGGCGTCGGGCAAACGATTCTGACGCATTTCCCTCACTACGGGGATTTGAATCAATTGGTCATGGAAGCATCAAGGCATTACACAGGACAGGTTCGTTTGGCTTTTTGCGATATGCAAATCAACATTTGAGGGTGAAAGGGGTTTTTCTCTTGTTGAAGCTTAGGAAAACGTTCGTGGTTGGCTTCTCTTCGCTGATGATTGCATCAATGGTTTTGTCCGCTTGTGGTGGTAACAGCAACCCAGGTAATAGCGGTAATTCCGCTAATGGTGGAACCGGTACCCCGTCACCTGCTGCCACAGCCGGCGGCGAGAAGGTAAAAGGCGGAACGGTAAGGGTCGCGATGGCGACCGAGCCCGATAACCTGGACCCGTACCTGTCTGCAGCAACGGATACCGGCTCGATGATGGACAATGTATTCGACGGCTTGTTCGAAGGGGGAGAGAACAGCGACCTCGTACCGGCTGTGGCGGAATCGTACAAAGTGTCTGAGGACGGATTGACGTATACGTTCGTGCTGAAGAAAGGGATCAAATTCCATGATGGATCGGATCTGACGGCAAAGGACGTCTACTACTCCTATGCCAAATTATCTGGATTAAACGGGAAAAAGCCTCTCTCCTCCAAGTTTGCCACCATCGAGAAAATCGATACCCCGGACGACTACACCGTAGTCGTGAAGCTGAAAGCCAAAGATGCGGCGTTTCTGGCCGCCAACATCGTCGCTATCGTCCCGAAAGACTACGAAGGACAAAGCACGAAGCCGATCGGCGCGGGGCCGTTCAAATTCTCCGCGTACACGCCGGGCCAGCAGCTTGTCCTGGAGAGAAACGATAGCTTTTACGATAAAGAGCACGCACCGCTGCTAGACCGCGTGGAATTCAAGTTCATGCCGGATCCGAACGCCTCTGTGCTGGCCCTGAAATCCGGAGATATCGACATGGTGCCCGGCATCTCCTCGCAAGGCGCGCTTCAGCTCGGGAATGGATTCCAGATCGTGTCCGGACCTCAGAATATGGTCCAGCTGCTTGCGCTGAACAATTCGGTCGAGCCGCTTAACAACGTGAAGGTACGACAAGCGATCAACTATGCGATCGACAAGGATACGATCATCAAGACGGTCGCCGAAGGCAACGGAGTCAAGCTCGGTTCCAATATGAGCCCTGCCATGAAAATGTACTACAAGGAAGGGCTCGACAAGCGGTACGAGCCGAATGCCGAACAAGCGAAGAAGCTGCTGCAGGAAGCGGGCTATGAGAAAGGCTTCAAGCTGACGATTACCGTTCCATCCAATTATAAGTTCCATGTGGACACGGCTCAGGTCATCGCCGAGCAATTGAAAACCGTCGGCATTCAAGCGACGATTAAGCAAATCGAATGGAGCAGCTGGCTGGAGGACGTCTATAACAACGCCAAATACGAAGCGACCATCGTAGGACTGACGGGCAAGCTCGATCCGCACGAAGTACTGGGGCGTTATGAGACCACCTACTCGAAAAACTTCTTTAAATTCAGCAATGCCGAATTCGACAGTCTCGTGGGCAAAGGTCGTCTGGAGCTGGATCCCAACAAGAGGGCCGACCTGTACAAGCAGGCGCAGACGATTCTCACGGAACAGGCTGCTGCGGTATACATCATGGATCCTAGCCGTTCGGTAGCGATGAAGGAGAAATTGCAAGGCTATAAAATGTACCCGATTCAAAAATACGATTTTGCCGCTATGTACTACACGAAGTAACGAGGGAGAATTCGGTGAGATTTTATATCCGCAAGCTGGTCACTTTAGGTTCGACCGTCTTGCTCGTGTCGGTCATTACGTTTCTCGTTTTTCAAGTATTGCCGGGCGACCCGGCCCAGATTGTGCTCGGAGTCGATGCGGATCCACACCAGCTCGCGGAGCTGCGCCAGACGATGGGGCTTGAACGTCCGGCAGCCGAACGGTACTTGTCCTGGATCAAGGATACGGCTGCCGGAGATTTGGGCCAGTCGCTGCGTTATCACCGTCCGGTAGCAGACATCGTCACAGAGCGTCTGCCCGTGACGGTGTCGATCGCGCTGATGTCGTTGGGGCTTACCCTGCTCTTGGGTATCCCCCTCGGCATCTATATCGCGCGTAAGGACGGCAAGCTCCCGGCGCTTCTCTTGTCGGCGTTCACTCAGCTTGGTCTGGCGGTACCGTCTTTCTGGCTCGCTTTTATTCTGATTCTCGTATTTTCCGTTACTTTCAGATGGTTCCCGACATATGGTTACATCCCGTGGAGCCAGAATCCGGTGCGGGCGCTCCAGTCTCTGTTCTTGCCTTCGCTCGCTCTGGCGATACCCGGCATTGCCGTTGTCATCCGGTATTTGCGCAATACGCTGCTCGATCAATTCCGCATGGATTACGTGCGTACGGCCAGAAGTAAAGGACTACAAGAGAAAATCGTCCTGTATCGGCATATCCTCCGCAATTCGCTCATTCCGGTGCTGACGATCGTAGGCTTATTGATCGCAGATACGCTCGGAGGCAGCATCGTCGTGGAAAATGTGTTTGCGCTGCCGGGGCTCGGCAATCTGCTGATCACCTCGATCGGTACGCGCGATTTGCCGCTGCTGCAAACGATGGTGCTGTATATTGCGGTGATCGTCGTCTGTATCAATTTTGTTGTCGATATGCTGTATCGGGTCATAGATCCGCGCATCCGACTGAAAAGGTGAACGAGATGAAATGGAAACAACTGGTCCGAAGCAAACCTATGATGATTGGCGGGAGTCTGATCGCCCTGCTCCTCGTGCTCATGGTGACGAGCCTGTTCTACACCCCGTATGGGCCCAATGAGATGAACACGGCGATGCGCCTCGCCCCTCCGCAAGCCCATTACTGGTGGGGGACGGATAATTTCGGGCGGGATATTTTCAGCCGGGTGATGGAAGGAACACAAACGGCGTTTCTGATTGGTTTTACGTCTGTAGCGATCGGTATGTTTTTCGGCTTGATCATCGGCGCAATCGCCGGTTACGCGGGCGGCTGGCTGGACGAAATTCTGATGCGGATCATCGACGCGAAGCTCGCGTTCCCCGGCATCCTGCTCGCGATTATGCTTGTCACCGTATTCGGCCCCGGGCTAGGCAATACGATCATCGCTCTTGGTGTGATGAGCATACCCTCGTTTTCGAGAATCGCCCGCAGCGGGTTTATCCAATACAAGGAGTTCACGTTCGTTAAAGCCGCCGTGGCGAGAGGAGCAGGCCCTCTGCGCATCATCTTTCGCCACATCCTGCCGAATATCACTTCGCCGCTTATCGTAGCGGCCTCCTTACGCTTCTCCGGGTCCATCCTCGCTGAAGCCGGGCTGAGCTACTTGGGGCTGGGCGTACAGCCGCCCGATCCGAGCTGGGGCCGCATGCTGAGTGAGGCTCAGCCGTTCATCGTGAATGCTCCCTGGTACGTCCTCATTACAGGTGCAGTCATTACGGCGATGGTTCTGGGGTTTAATTTGCTGGGAGATGGGATTAGAGACGCTTACGACAATAAGGCTTAGGAGGTACCATCATGGCAAGCGCCTTGCTTGAGCTTAAGGATATGGAAGTTGCGTTTACGATCGGGAAGAGAGCGTATCCGGCGCTGCAGCAAATCTCGTTTAAGGTCGAGGAGAAGGAGACGGTCGGGATCGTCGGGGAATCCGGATGTGGAAAAAGCCTGACGTCCTTGTCCGTGATGGGCTTGCTGCCCGAGACGGCGGCGATGACGAAGGGCGGGATCATACTAAACGGCCAGCCTATGGAGCCAGCTTCATCGGAAGGGTGGAGCACGGTCAGAGGCAAGCAAGTGTCGATGATTTTTCAAAATCCAATGTCGGCGCTTAATCCGCTGATGCCGGTCGGTAAGCAGATTGCCGAGATGGCTATGACTCATCTGTCCGTCTCGAAGCAGGAGGCGAAGCGGCTAGCGATGGAGATGATGGCCAAAGTCGGACTGTCCCGGGTGGAACGTCTGTACGACGATTATCCCCATCAGCTCTCCGGCGGCATGATGCAAAGAATTATGATCGCGATGGCTCTGATCTGCAGTCCGAAGCTGCTGATCGCCGATGAGCCGACTACGGCGCTCGATGTGACGATTCAGGGGCAAATTCTCGATCTGCTGCGTGATATGAACCGTTCGATAGGCACCGCCATTTTGTTTATTTCCCACGATCTCGGTGTGATTCGTGAGGTATGCGACAGGGTGATCGTCATGTATGCCGGATATATCGTGGAAGACGCTCCGGTAGCGGAGATTTTGGATCACCCCAAGCATCCGTATACGGTGGGGCTTCTGCAGTCACTTCCCAGCGCGGATAAGCGGGGTCGTCCGCTCTATACGATTCCCGGCCGTGTCCCTTCGATCACCGATCGAGGGCCGGGATGCCCGTTTGCAGGCCGATGTCCGAGTGCCACCGATCTCTGCGAGTCGGTCACTCCCGAGCTGTCGCAGGTGGCTGCCGGGCACCAGGTCAGGTGCCACTTGTACGCGAACGGCGGGAGGGTTATATGACGGAAGTTCTGATCGAGGCCAGCTCGCTGACCAAGCATTATCCCGTTCCGAAACAGAGGCTGCTGGAGAAACAGCAGGTTGTGCGGGCGGTGGACGGAGTTTCTTTTCAGATCAACGAGGGAGAAATCTTCGGACTGGTCGGTGAGAGCGGCTGCGGCAAATCAACAACGGGTCAACTGCTCGTGCAGCTAGTGAAGCAAACGGGTGGAGATCTTATCTACCAGGGTCGTACCCTAAGCGGACTTTCAAGAGGCGAGTTGAAATCGCTCCGCCGGGATATCCAGATCGTATTTCAAGATCCGTATTCGTCGTTGAACCCGAAGAAGAAGATCGGCTGGATTCTTGAAGAGCCGCTGATCATTCACAAGATGGGAGATAAGCAGACGAGGCGGAAGATTGTCTCTGAGACACTGGAGCAGGTCGGCCTGGATCCGGGCTATGTGAACCGGTTTCCCCACGAGCTGAGCGGGGGGCAGAAGCAGCGTGTCGGCATCGCTGCCGCCCTGGTGCTTACGCCCAAGTTCATCGTCATTGACGAGGCCGTTTCTGCGCTGGACGTGTCCGTGCAGTCGCAAATTTTGAATCTGCTCAAAGACCTGCAGCAAAAACGGGGGTTAACTTATCTATTTATCTCCCACGATCTGAATGTTGTAGAATATATAAGTGACCGGGTAGGCGTCATGTACTTGGGGAAGATGGTGGAGATTTTCACGGCTGGGGAGCCGGGGATAGAGCCGCTTCATCCTTACACCCGGGCGCTTTTTTCATCGATTCCCGATGCCGAGAGAAAAAAGGAACGAGTGACGCTTCAGGGTGAAGTGCCAAGCCCGATCCATCCGCCGGGTGGCTGCGCGTTTCATCCGAGATGTCCTCTGGCGATGGACAAATGCCGAGTGACGGCGCCAGAGTTAAAGCGCGTCGGTCAAGGACACGAAGTAAGCTGCCATTTATACGAGGAGGCGAACCATACGTGAAATTAGGCGTCATATCGGATTTGCACGTAGATCTTAACGAGCTTTCAGGCGAACCGCCGATCGAAGAAGCGCTGCTTGAGGTTGCCGCCGAGCGCGGGCTGAACGGCCTGATTATCGCCGGAGATATTTCGAACGACGTGAACCGCAGTCTAGCGGTCCTTCATGGGCTGCAGGAACAGTGCGATTTCCCCGTCCTCTTCGTCCCGGGGAATCATGATTATTGGAGCAAGGATAACGGAATACGCGACACGTGGGACATCTACCGGCAATTCCAATCGTTCGAAGGATGCTTAAGCGAAAGACCCTACGAGCTGGATAACGGCTGGGTCGTCATCGGCAGCTCCGGCTGGTACGATTACACGATGGGCGAGCCGGATTATACGTTCGACGATTTCGAGCGCATGCATGGGATGGACCGGACGTGGCAGGACAGCCTTTATGTGACGTGGGGAAGAAGCAATCGCGACATTCACAAGTATTTTTACGAATGTCTGCAACGGGAACTGGCCGAACACCAAGGTAAGCAGATCGTCATGGTTACGCATATGCTGACGCATCCGTATTTTAAAGTGCCTATGCCTCATCCGCAGTGGTCGTACTTCAACGCGTTTCTCGGGAGCACGGAATATGCGAACCTCTACCGGCGCTATGACGTGCGCTACGGGATTATGGGTCATGTCCATTACAGGAAGAAATATGAGGATCAGGGAACGGAGCTGGTCTGCGCTTGTCTCGGATACCGCAAAGAGTGGCGAAAGACGTCGGCGGTCGAAGAAATACGCGACTGTTTGCAGACGATCACTCTATAGATTTACTGTGCTTGCTCAAAGAATCGCTGGGGTTCATTTCTCCAGCGGTCTTTCTATGTTTGTTTGGGATAATCAAGGGTGAGATTCGCAAGGTGCCAGTGAACGGATCCAACGGACTGATCAGGTATTACGTAGTGCTTATATAACTATTGGGCACTATATAGTTGAAAAGGAGCTTCAATGTAAATCTCGAATATCTAATGTAATCGGATAGCTAAAAATTTGATGACAGACAGGAGTTAGATACGATGATACTAGGTTTTGGAGGAATATTTTGGAGAACTAAGAATCTTGAAGCTATAAAAAAATGGTACAGTGAAGTGCTGCAGATTGAAATAGAAAATTGGAATGGGACTGTGATAAAACCCCAATTAGGAAATGAGACTATCTTTTCTTTCTTTACCGAGGATGACAGTTATTTTCCAACCGAACAACAAGTGATGTTAAATTTCCAAGTACATAATCTAAACGACACTATTAAGCATCTTGAGCATATGGGTGTACCTCTTGCAAAGAAAAAAGAGAGTAGTGAATTTGGACAGTTTATTTGGATTGAAGATCCTGAAGGTCGACTGATCGAGCTTTGGGAGAAATAACGAGTTGTAATTCATTTGCTATGGAGCTAACTGGGCGTTAGTTGAACAAGAATGGGGAACCTCGACAAATGAAGGTTCCCCTAATTCCTATATATAAAAATTAACATTTAATTTTAACAGAGCCATGTATTAAAGCCTACTGTCGTCTACACATCTGCCGGCTGGACTTTGATGACAGAGGCAGCCTCCTCGGCTTGCTTCGCTTTCTTGGAGAAGATGGGGATGGCCAGCGCCCCGGCAATGGAGATGACCAGCAGCAGCACGAACGGAACGCCCTGGAAATTTTCGATGCCCAGAATCCAGATCAGAATCACGACACGCGATACGATAAGCAGCCACTCCCGCCAGATCAGGATACGGGCCTGCTCAATCGCCGAATGCTGGCTGATGCGCCGGAAGTGCTCGGTATTCCACACGGTGCCGAAGTAGAACATCCCGATGGTCATCATAATATTGGACAGAACGAGGAATACCGATACCTGGAGCAATGGGAATAGAAATCCCGCGCTCATCGCGACGACACCGATGATTAGCCAGCGCCGCTCTGGAATGCGAAGCTTCCGGTAGAACACCATGGCCAGCATCGTAGAAACCGTATACAAAACGTTCAGCAGCGCGATCACAAGCTTGTCGCCGGAGACGGAGAAAGTGAAGATCAGCGTAAACAGATTATGGAACTGCAGAACGATGCCGGCCGCCAAGCAGGAGGGAATCATCCAGCGAAGAGCGCTATAGGAGAACACCTGACGAAAGCCCATGCCGAGGAATACGGTCTCAGACTGGCCCGACAGTGTCACCTTGGGAATGAAGAAGGACACCACCATCAGGATCGTGACAAACACAAACATGAGCATAAAGGAGCCGTTGTAGCCGACCCATTGGATCACGAGAGCGGATACAACCGGATTGATGATGGAGATTACTTGTCCGACGATGCTCGATGTGGCGAAATATTGCTCGAAGTCCCGGCCCTTGCCGATGAGGGTCAACGTGATATTCTGGGTCGAAGCATAGGTTCCCCACATACATCCGACAGGCATAGCGAGGATGGCGATCCAGAGCAGCCGGTTATCCAGGGTTAGCGTCGTCAGCAGCAGGAAGGTCAGTCCTCCGCAGATGGCGGTCGTCTGAATCATCAGTCTCGTCGTGTACCGTGACAGCAGCCGGGAGCTGGTGGCGAAGGCAAAGCCCCATGCCAGAAACATAATTAAATTAAACCAGGCCACGTCAAAAATCCGGTGGCCTTGTTCCCAGATGTACAGATTGACGAAAATTCCGATGTAATTGAAAATAACGGTTGCAGATGCGTTCATCATCAGCATTTTGCGCACGGTTCCGGTAAGCTGCAAGTTCATTCCACTCCCTGTGTTTGGTGGTTGCCTTCAAAGATGAGGTGCGGCAAGCGCGTCCCGGAGCATGATGTCTGCAGCATGAACGACGGCTTTATTATATATGATTTAGAGGGACTTGATAAGATGGTGTAACCACTCTTTTTTTGAAAGCAAATCGTGCAAACATTGCATGTTGTGTAAGGTCTGCTTTTCTGTTATATTTCTGGGATGGCAGGTGTCTTAGAGAAGACAATCGTGCGGGTGGGTGAGGGAAAAAAGCAAAGAGGACGGACCATGGAGAAGAACAACCGCTGGAGAGCGGTCGTTTATGTACTTGTGGGTGCGGCTTCCTACGGCGTTCTCTCCAGTATCGTGAAGCTGGCTTATGCCGGCGGATTCACGGCAGGAGAGGTTACGGGAAGCCAGGTTTTGACGGGTTGTCTGGTCATGTGGCTGTTCAGTATGCCATATTGGAAGCGATGCCGGGCCTTGACGCTCAGGACGATGCTCAAGATGGTAGGCAGCGGAACCTTTACGGGGCTAACCGGTATTTTCTACTATCAGTCCCTTCAGAGGCTGGATGCGTCATTCGCTGTACTGCTGTTGTTCCAATTCGTCTGGATGGGCCTGGCTGTAGAGTGGCTGTTTCACCGTAAGCGTCCCGGACAGATGCAGGTTATCGGGGCGGTCATCGTCGGCGGAGGCACGCTGCTGGCGTCGGGTCTGCTGACGGGCGGTCAGGCGGTTTATGATGCTGCAGGCATTGCGCTCGGATTGCTTGCGGCCGTGTGCTACACGTTATTTATGTACTTTAGCGGAAGAGTGGCCGTCGAGGTGCCCGCATCGCTCAGAAGCGCATGGATGCTGACGGGCGGGGCGATCGTCGTGCTGCTCGTGTACCCGCCTCAATTTTTATGGAACGGCTCGCTGCAGGAAGGGTTATGGCTGTGGGCGCTGGTGCTCGGCTTGTTCGGCATGATCTTGCCCCCTTACCTGTTTGCTAAGGGAGTTCCATCACTGAATACCGGCCTGGCCGCGATTCTTGGATCGGTCGAGCTGCCGGTGGTCATGATCTGCTCCGCCTGGCTGCTCCAGGAACAGCCGGATGGCTGGCAGTGGATCGGGGTTGTCTTGATTCTGGCAGGCGTCTGTTTGTCTGAATCCAGAGCCGGCTTGTCTGCAGGCAAGAAAATAAAGCTTCTATGATGTGAATTCCGGTCCGTAGCCGTGCCAGATTATAGATGACAGCAGAAACCCTCATTAAGGAGGGTTTTTGTTCTTTTCTAGGGCTGCTGGAGCTCTTGCGCACGCGACCGAAACAAATCCGGCTATGCCGCGTATAATCATGCAGCAAATCGTGTCGTTTCAGGGAATCGTTTCCCTAGTACATCAAAGCCAAAATTTGATAAGATAAACAAAGTGCAACATTTGTGCAGATGGGTACGTTTATAAGGTTGCAAGAGAGGGGGATCCCAGTGGTAGCGCCAGATTTGATCAAGGCTGCCCAGACGGGCGATCGCGACGCTCTAATTACCCTATTGCGAGAAATAGAGAATCATGTCTATCGCACGGCTTATTATATCCTGGGCAATGAGCAGGATGCGTTAGACGCCGCCCAGGAAGCCTTAATCCGTATTTATACTAAAATCAACTCCTACGAAGAGAAGGCTCAGTTCAAAACGTGGGTGCAGCGTATTGTCACCAATCTTTGTATTGACAAATTCCGTCGGACAAAGCCAACGGTCTCGATCGAGCAGCACGATATGAGCTTTACCGATCACAAAACGGTGGAAGACGAAGTTATGTCTACGTATATCGCGCAGGACATCCGAGATGCGATCGACAAGCTCCCCGAGCATCATCGATCAGTGGTCGTACTCAGGTATTTACAGGATTTCTCGTACAATGAGATTGCGGAATCGCTGGATTTGCCCATCAACACGGTGAAGTCGTATTTGTTCAGGGCCAGGCAGCAACTGCAGGGCATATTGAAGGATTATAACAAACAACAACGCAGCGATGCGGTACGGGGATAATGTAAAGGAACAACACTAGAGTCGATATACGAATCGTTAGGAAAGGTAGTGTACGGGGATGATGTGTCAAGAGGTGATCGAACTGATGCAGAGATACCTTGACCAGGATCTCGAAGAAACCGAATACGCCCGGATGCTGGGGCATCTGCAGCAGTGTCCGGATTGCTCTGAGCTGTTCGAACGTCTTGTTAAAGTATCGACGGAGCTGGAGAGCTTGCCTAAGGTCGTGCCTCCTTATAGCTTGGTCGACGCCATATTGCCTGAAATTGAGCGCCTCGAAGCCGAAGCCGGGGGAGCGGCCCCTGCCTGGATAGCTCCATCGCAGGAGGAAGCGGCCAGCCAGAGCACGGCTGTCGCGGAAGATCCGGGTTCCCGTCCGCGCTCTTCTCGCGGAGCGGGCTGGCGCAGTCAGATGCGCGAATGGGTTTCGTTTCCGGTGCTCGGAGGGGTCGTTGCGGCAGGGCTGATTTTCGGCTTCATAGTCTTTCAGCAAGCCCCGCCTGTCTCCAACAAGGTCGCGGAGGAGCTTGCGTCCAAGGCAAGCCAGACGAAAAGCGAGGCAAGCTCAGCCAATCAGGCTAGCGGCAGTGCACAGGGCTTAGCTGCCGATACCTCCCGCGGTGCATCCGGACAAATCCAGGAGCAGAAATCAGTCCCTGCTGCTGAGGATCCAGGGAATACCGCCTCGCAGCTGCAAGTGACAGAGCAGCCTAAGGATCCCGCAGTGGAGAGGAGTCAGAAGGAGCCTGTGGAGTCTGCGGACAAGAAGCCCGATGCAGCCGCCGACGCTTCGCAGAAGCCGGTGACCAGCATGGGAGCGCCTCAGCCGCCGGCCAATCCGGCTCAGCCTTCTACGCAGGACCCCAAACCGCAGGAGCCTGTCGGCAATGCCTCTAAGAAGTCCGATACGCCTGCGGAGAAGACAGGGTCCCTTCCAGATGGCGCGAAGCATCAAGAGCAGTACGGCCAGCCGACGGAGGGCAAAGCACCAATCGGACCGCCTGTGCAGGCGCCGCCTGAAGCGGACAAGGCTATGGGCATTACCTCTGCGGGCGTAGCCGATTCGAGCCAAGAAGCCAAGAAAAGGAATGAAGAGCAGGAGCCTGTCCTAGGTCCGACCTTCGCTGTACCCGATTTAGCACCTGCGCCGAAGCACGAGCTGGAATCTGCGGATAAGAGCTATAAGGCTGCTGTGAAGGATAATCTCGTGATGATCTACGATAAGAACGGCAAGGAAGCCTACCATTCCAAGTTCGACCAATGGACGGGAGCCGATCGCATCGAGCTTTTGTCGTGGAACGGTCTTAAACTGAAGTATACCGTGAAGATGAACGAACAGACGAGAACCTTTGAGATCGATCTGAAGTCTCAGACCGAGGTTGAAATTAAGAACTGACAAGCATTCCGGCTTCCCGCGTAATTGCCGCAGGGTTGCAGGCTGTATGAGTACACATCGAGAGGGATTATGTGATTGCCGCCAAAACGGCTTTGACGTAATCCCTTTGTTGTTGCTATGATGAATGAACGGATAGCCAATCTGAACGAATGTAACGGAGTTGGATGAACAATGGATTACAAGCAGGCGCTCAAGAATATCGCAAAGGGGCAGATTGCGCCCGTATACATCGCTTACGGCTCGGAAAGCTACCTGATTCAGGAGCTCGTGCACAAGCTGACGGACAAGCTGATTCCGGCTGAGGAGCGAGCCTTTGCCGTGGGCAGGTACGATCTGACAGAAACCTCGATCGATGCTGTGCTGGAGGAGGCGGAGACACTGCCGTTTCTGGCCGAACGCAAGCTGGTTGTCGCCTCCGGGGCCGTGTTCCTGACAGGGGCCAAGGATACAGGCAAGGTCGAACATAATCTCGACCGTCTGGCTGCTTATTTGAAATCTCCGGCTGACTTTACGGTTCTGGTGCTGACCGTGGATGCGGACAAGCTGGACGAGCGGAAGAAAATCGTCAAGACGCTGAAGGAAGCGGGGGCTCTGGTGCCGTGCGCCGTGCTGGCAGAGGCTGAGCTGATTCAGTGGGTGCAGCAGCAGGCGGCGAAGGCGGGGTTCTCCTTTGCCCCAGGTGCGGCTGAGCAGTTGATCCAGTACACCGGGACCAGCCTCCAGACGCTCGGCAAGGAGGTGGAGAAGTGCTACCTGTACATAGGCGCGGGCGGCACGATCACCGGAGCCGAGCTCGGTCAATTGGTCACCAAGACCGTAGAGCAGGATATCTTCCAGATGGTCGAGCATATCGTGCAGATGCAGATGGAGCAGGCCTTCACCATGCTGGCCGAGCTGCTGCGGCGCAAGGAAGAGCCGATCAAGATCGTGATCCTGGTCGCCCGGCAGTTTCGGATCATGCTGCAGGTGAAGGATTTGACCCAGCAGGGGTACTCCCAGCAGCAGATCGCTTCGCAAATCGGGCTGCATCCCTATGCGGTGAAGATCGCCGCGGGCCAGGCGGGACGGTTCGAAGCCAAGAGGCTGACGGGCATCCTGCAGCAGCTCGGCGAGCTGGATTATCAGATGAAGAGCGGCAAGATCGACAAGGTGCTTGGCCTGGAGATGTTTTTGCTGAGGCTGGCAGCGTGACGGGGGAGGAGGCTAAGGCCTCCTCTATGATTTAGGGTGGTTCCTCACATACTTGATAGCGGTCTAACAAAAAGACCATGCAGCCTCGAATGAGGTGCATGGTCTTCGCTTTTGTCGCATGCTTGTATCTTGTCGCTTAGCCTTGAGCGGCAAGCGCGTTAAGCTTTTTCGCGAGGCGGGATTTCTTGCGGGCAGCGGTATTCTTATGCACGAGACCTTTGGTCGCTGCTTTATCCAGCTTTTTGCTGGCAGTGATCAAAGCTTCCTTAGCGGTTTCTACGTTGCTGCCTGCTGCAGCCGTTTCAAAAGCTTTCACAGCAGTACGAAGCGCGGATTTGTGAGATGCGTTGCGCTGACGGCGCTTCTCGCTCACTTTCACACGTTTAATCGCGGATTTAATGTTTGGCATGACGTTCACCTCCTACTACAACTTGCGAACAATCATTTAGCATGATTTGTTGACAACTCTAGATATTCTAACATGGGCATTTCCAAAATGCAATAGAGTGAGGGAAAACGTATCCAGATCGCCCATGCATAACCGTCCAGCCAATATCGCACAATAATTGGAGACAGCATCCAACTAACCAAGGGGGAACCGACCGATGAGTTTAGATTTGAGCGCCTATTCGGTGCGAACGGACCTGGCGCTGGAGGCGCATGATCTCGCAACAGCCTCGGGAACCGCTATTCCCGGCGTGCAGATGACCAAGAGGGAGGAGCAGGGCATCCGCATCAGCCTCATCGATATTACATCTCAGGAGGGCTCGCAGGCGATCGGGAAGCTTCCCGGACATTATATGACCCTCGATGTGCCGGAGCTGCGCAAGAAGGATACGGACCTGCAGGACCGGGTAGCTACGCTGTTTGCCCAGGAGTTCGAGAAGTTCCTGGTGAAGCTGAGCATCCCGCAGAATGCGAGCGTGCTGATCATCGGGCTCGGCAACTGGAACGTCACGCCCGATGCACTCGGCCCGATGGTCGTGGAAAATGTGATGGTGACGCGGCATTACTTCGAGCTGATGCCGGGCGAGGTCAGTCCCGGGTACCGGCCTGTCAGCTCCGTAGCGCCGGGCGTTCTCGGTACGACAGGGATCGAAACCAGCGACATTGTCCAGGGGATCGTGCAGCAGTCCAGGCCAGATCTGGTCATCGCAATCGATGCGCTCGCTTCCCTCTCGCTGGAG
Organism: Paenibacillus filicis; assembly: GCF_038070315.1. Lineage (NCBI taxonomy): Bacteria > Bacillati > Bacillota > Bacilli > Caryophanales > Paenibacillaceae > Paenibacillus > Paenibacillus filicis. The sequence goes on from NZ_JBBPCC010000009.1 coordinate 245,032, forward strand.
AGGGTCAATACGACGATTCAGATCGCAGACACCGGCATTCACCCCGGCTCCGGAATCGGCAACAAGCGCAAGGGGCTGACGCTGGACTCGCTGGGCGTCCCTGTCATCGCCATTGGTGTGCCGACGGTGGTCTACGCCTCTACGATTGTCAATAATGCCTTTGATATGATGCATGCCCATTTTGCCAGACAGACCTCCAATACGGGGCAGATTCTCGGGATGATGGACACGATGCAGGAGCAGGAGCGGCTGGAGCTGGTGAAGGAAGTGCTGAATCCGCTCGGGCATGATCTGCTGGTGACGCCGAAGGAAATCGACCAGTTCATCGAGGACATCGCGAACATTATCGCGAGCGGGCTGAATGCGGCGCTGCACCAGGCTGTGGATGCGAATAATGTGTCAGCCTACACACACTGACGGCGATGCAAGCCGGCTGTTCCGCCATGCTGCGGGGGCCGGCTTTTTCTGTATAACGGCTCGGCTTCTCCGTCTCTGGCACTTTGAGAGATATCCCAGCTGACTTGCGAGATTCGCAGTTCTATCTCTCTAGGAGCGTTCATAGAGTAGTTACTAGAGAGACGGGAGGCAACGTTCCCGTTCGCCACAGCAGTGATCGATACCGATCCGACGCAGAGGAGGAATTAGAACGATGAAATGGTCTGCCGTCACTTTCCACGCAAGCAAGTTCCGCAAGACGGGACAAGCGCTAGGAGTTTACTCCAAAACCATCTCGCTCCTGATGATAGGAAGCTTGATCTTTTTTATAGCGCTGGGTCTGCTCGGTTATGTGCAGTCACGCGTCTCCGGTAGCTCTCCGAACGCCTCGATGAAGGGGCTTGCGGCCAGTGTATCGAGCCGATTTTTTATGGATATGATGGGGCTCGAGGTGCCGGGTCTCAAGGAAGACGGGAAGACGTTCACCTTCTCCCAATCCAATGTATCGAACTTTTTATTTGCGCTCGTCACCGACTTCAACCCGAAGGATCCGAAAACCATGATTGCGCGTGAGGTTCCCGGCATGGTGCAGACCAGGTCCGTTCCGCTCAACGGAGCCGTAGGCGGTATCGACGCGCCGGAGGACTACAGTCCGCGGTCCGATGTGTTCAACCGCGATAACCTCGGCGAAGCCGGTGGCATCACAGCTATCCCCACAGGTACGCCGGCTCCGCCAGCCGGGCCAGCCGTTCCTGGCTCCACCGTGCAGACCGCTCAGCCTCCTGTGACGGCTGGCAGGAATGTTGCTTTCATCTATCAATCTCATAACCAGGAATCCTATCTGCCCGAGCTTCCCGGAGAGAAAGACCCCGATAAGGCGTATGATCCCCAGAAAAATGTCACGCAGGTTGGGCTCAGGCTCGCACAGCGGCTGGAGAAAGAAGGGATCGGCGCGGTGCATTCGGACAAAAATTATCCAGCCATTGAGAAGGGCTTCAACTACTACTATTCATATAAATACTCGCTCAAAACACTGCAGGAGGCGTCGGCCGGCCATCCGGATCTGAAATATTTCTTCGACATCCACCGTGATTCTCAGCGCCGTGATAAGACGACCGCCACAATCAACGGCAAAACCTATGCGCAGGTCTATTTCATCATCGGCGGCAAAAATCCGAACTACAAGGAAAATTATGAATTCGCGGAGCGGATCGACAAAGTGCTGCAGGCCAAATTTCCCGGGCTCTCCAAGGGCATCCATGCCAAGTCGGGTGAAGGCAATGGCGTGTACAACCAGACATTCTCCTCCAACAGCGCTCTGATCGAGGTGGGCGGAGTGGATAACACCCTGGAGGAATGCTACCGGACAGCCGACGCGCTGGCCATAGCGATAGCCGAGGTTGTGATGAACGCCGAGAAGGTGGATGCCAAACCTGGCCCTGGCACGCCGGAGGACATGAAGAAGTCCAGCTAATCCAAGCTGATTGCGTCTGCCGATAAGGTATCGGCCATAACTGAGCTTAATGGGGGAGTGAGAGCGGCATGCCTGGTGGAAAAGGTTGGGTGAGGCTCGGGGTTGTAGCTTTGGGGATGGCCTTTTGTCTATTCCTCGGTGTGTCGCTGGCTACGCAAGGGACGGAACGGATTCACGGCCCGCTTGCCCCTGGCACGTCAGGAGCGGCATCGGACGCGGCGCGGGCTCTCGGTGCAGAGCCTGCAGGGGCTAAGGCATCTGCCGCCGCGCGGCCACAGGAAACGGCTGGCAAGGACGCCAAGCAGTCGGTCAAGGCGGCGCCCCCCAAGCGTCCGGAAGACCCGGCGACGGAGACGGGGATCAACCGTGTCGGGAACAAAGCGGGAGAGCTGTTGCAGATCATGGCTTATCACAGTATCCGCGCTGTCGTGTCTTTGTTTGAAAAGCTTCTGAAATAAAGGATGGCGCTGCTCATTGCTGGCGGACTTCACAACTGCTATAATGAAAGTTATTGTACAAAAAGCGAGTTTAGTGAGGTTTTGCTGCCGATGGATATTCAAGCCAGACAAACGAAAATTAGAAATTTCTGCATCATCGCCCATATCGACCATGGGAAATCGACGCTCGCAGACCGTATTCTAGAATTTACAGGCGCTCTGACCTCCCGCGAGATGCAGGATCAGGTGCTGGACCAGATGGACTTGGAGCGCGAGCGCGGCATCACGATCAAGCTGCAGGCCGTCCGCCTCAATTACCGCGCCGATGACGGCGAGGACTATATATTAAACCTGATCGATACGCCCGGACACGTCGACTTCACTTATGAGGTGTCGCGAAGCTTGGCTGCCTGTGAAGGCGCCCTGCTCGTCGTGGATGCGGCACAGGGGATCGAGGCCCAGACGCTGGCTAACGTATACTTGGCCCTCGACAATAACCTGGAGATTTTGCCTGTAATCAACAAGATCGACTTGCCTAGCGCAGACCCAGAGCGTGTGAAGCAGGAGGTCGAGGATGTTATCGGTCTCGACGCCAGCGAAGCGGTGCTGGCATCGGCCAAAGCAGGCATCGGCATCAAGGAGATTCTGGAGCAGGTCGTACAGAAGGTGCCCGCTCCTACGGGAGAATCGACGAATCCGCTGAAGGCGCTCATTTTCGACTCCCACTTTGACCCTTACAAGGGCGTTATCGTCTACGTGCGCGTTATCGACGGCTCGATCCGTTCCGGCTCCAAGATTAAGTTCATGGCGACGGACAAGGTGTTCGAAGTCATCGAGGTTGGCGCATTCAAGCCGCGGATGGGAACCGTCGATTCGCTGGAGGTCGGCGACGTCGGCTTTATCGTAGCCGGGATCAAGAATGTCGGCGACACCCGGGTCGGGGATACGGTAACCGATGCGAAGAATCCTACGCTGGAGCCGCTGCCGGGCTACCGCAAGATCAACCCGATGGTATTCTGCGGTCTGTACCCGATTGAGACCAGCGACTACAACGACCTGCGTGAAGCGCTGGAGAAGCTGCAGCTGAACGACGCTTCGCTGAGCTTCGAGCCAGAGACGTCGACGGCACTAGGCTTCGGCTTCCGCTGCGGATTCCTCGGCCTCCTGCATATGGAGATCATCCAGGAGCGGATCGAGCGTGAGTTCAATATCCCGCTGATCACCACCGCGCCAAGCGTCGTGTTCCGCGTGACGCAGACGAACGGCGAGGTGCTCAGCATCGAGAACCCGTCGCTCTTCCCGGAGCCGGGCAAGATCGAGTTCGTCGAGGAGCCTTTCGTGAAGGCCAAGGTTATCGTGCCGAATGATTATGTCGGGGCGATCATGGAGCTTTGCCAGAACAAGCGCGGCGAGTTCATCAACATGGAGTACCTGGATACGACAAGGGTTACACTGACCTACGATATTCCGTTGTCCGAGATCGTGTACGACTTCTTCGACCAGTTGAAGTCCAGCACCAAGGGCTATGCGTCGTTTGACTATGAACTATCCGGCTACAAGCGGACGAATCTGGTTAAGATGGACATTCTGCTCAACAACGAGCAGGTGGATGCGCTCTCGTTCATCGTTCACCGCGACCGCGCCTACAACCGCGGACGGATCATCTGCGAGAAGCTGCGCGAGCTCATCCCGCGGCAAATGTTCGAGGTGCCGATCCAGGCTGCGATCGGGCAGAAGGTGATCGCACGCGAGACGGTCAAAGCGATGCGTAAGAACGTACTTGCCAAGTGTTACGGCGGCGATATCAGCCGGAAGCGGAAGCTGCTCGAGAAGCAGAAGGAAGGTAAGAAGCGGATGAAGCAGGTCGGCAGCGTGGAAGTGCCTCAAGAGGCGTTCATGGCCGTACTGAAGATCGACGAGTAGGACGGCTTCATACTGTCCTACAGGCATACAAGGAATGAAATGAAAGAAGCGCAAGCTCTTTAAGCAATAGAGGTATGAAGCAGTGCGCCAAGCAGGGATTCCGCCGGATAGCGAATCCCTGCTTTTGGCTATGGCGCAAGAGGCGGAGCGTGCCGCAAGAGACGGTACGTCCAGGCAGCGCAGAAGGAGGTACCCCGAGATGAAGCACCTTACACAAACGCCGGCCGCGGTTTATGTGCATATCCCGTTCTGTACGAACAAGTGCCATTACTGCGACTTCAACTCCTATATATTGAAAGGCCAACCTGTTATGGATTACCTGGACGCCCTGGAACGGGAGATGGAGCTGACGGTCCGCAGCGTGCCGCCCGGCGAGATCGAGACCATCTTCGTCGGAGGCGGAACGCCGACCGTGCTCACCCCCGAGCAGATGGAGAGCTTCTTGAAGCGGGTTCGGACTTACTTCGGCCAGTGGGCCCCGAATATCGAATTTACGATGGAGGCCAATCCGGGGACGACGGATCTGGAGAAGCTGCAGGCGATGAAGGCAGGCGGCGTGAACCGGATCAGCTTCGGCGTGCAGTCCTTCAACAATGCACTGCTGGAGCGGATCGGGCGTATTCACAATACGGACGACGTATACCGCAGCCTGGAGAACGCGCGCAAGGCGGGCTTCACGAACATGTCTATTGATCTGATGTTCGGGCTGCCGGGGCAGACGATCGAGATTATGGAAGCAACGTTGAAAGAGGCGCTGGCGCTCGATCTGCGTCATTATTCCATCTATAGCTTGAAGGTGGAAGAGAATACGTTGTTCCACGCCCTCTATGAACGGGGCGACCTGCCACTTCCTGAGGAGGAAGAGGAAGTAGGCATGTTCCTTCATATCATGAAGCGGCTGAGCGAGGCCGGATACGGGCAGTACGAGATCAGCAACTTTGCGAAGCCGGGCTTCGAGAGCCGGCACAACTCGACGTATTGGCTCAACCAGCCTTATTACGGATTGGGGGCAGGCGCACACGGCTATGTTCACGGCAGACGCCATGTGAATATCAAGGGCGTACAGCCTTATATCGACAGTACCCGCAAGGGCCTTCCTCTGCTGGACAAGCATGAAGTGGACCGGACCGAAGCGATGGAAGACTTCATGATGGTCGGACTGCGGCTGTTGCGGGGCGTCCATCGTATGGACTTTACGGAGCAGTTCGAGCTCTCGTTGGAAGCCGTATTCGGCACCGCGATCAGGGGCTTGCTGGACAAAGGACTGCTGGAGGAAACGGAAGATGGCTACAAGCTGAGCGAGCATGGAATTCTGCTGGGCAATGACGTTTTCGGCCAGTTTCTGGAGGCAGCCGAAATCGTTTAAAAAATGATTGATCTATTTATACGTTATGATGTATATTTATTCATATCATTCTTACTTACATTCGATTGGTGGGATTCACAGTGACTATGACCCTGACCTGCCGGAAGGCAACCGAACAGGATATCGATACATTGTATAACATTATTCAAGGCTATGCGGAGAAAGGCATCATGCTTCCGCGAACGAAGGAGATGCTGACCGCACAGCTTGATACGTTCGTTGTTGCCGAAGTAGGCGGGGAGCTGGTCGGCTGCGGGTCCAATACCCAGCTGGGCCCGGATCTGGTGGAGATCCGGTCGCTGGGCGTGACCGATGGCTACAAGGGTCTGGGGATCGGCAAATCGATCGTCAACCTGCTCATTGAAGACGCTCGTAAGCAAGGGATTCCAAAAATTATGGCGCTCACCTATGAGGTTGCCTTTTTTGAAAGAATAGGCTTCACGGTTGTACAGAAGGAAATCTTCCCGGAGAAGGTATGGCGGGATTGCATTCACTGTAAAAAACAGCACTGCTGCGATGAAATCGCGGTGCTCAAAAGATTGGATTGACTTGACACAGACCCTTGAGGTCTGTTATTTTTGTAGTAGCTTAGCACTCGCTAGACTGGAGTGCTAACGAAGCGCAAGACCGGCGTAGTGGCCGGGGGACGCTTCGGGCTATGTCTATAGCCTAATGAGGATAAAAATGTCCTCAACCCGGAGGTGGATTTCGCATATGCTAACCGAACGACAAAGACATATATTGAGCGCCATTGTAGATGACTATATCCGTTCCGCGGAGCCGATCGGCTCTCGCAGCATATCCAAACGCGGCGACGTGGGGTTTAGTCCCGCCACCATCCGCAATGAAATGTCCGACTTGGAAGAAATGGGTTTTCTGGAGCAGCCGCATACGTCGGCGGGCCGGATTCCTTCCCATAAAGGCTATCGTTATTATGTCGATCATCTGATGCATTACGGAGAACAAAGCGTTGATGAGGATGTCGATGTCATGAAGCGGTTTTTCGCGGACCGTCTTCAGCAGATGGAGCGGGTCATCCAGCAGGTGGCGATGATTTTATCCCAGGTGACTCCGTATACGTCGATCGTCATGGGTCCCGAGATGCTGACGACGACGATGAAGCATCTGCAGATCGTTCCACTCAACGACCGGACGGCGGTGGCGATTGTCGTGACCAATACGGGGCAGGTTGAGAACAGAACGGTCACCATCCCCGAGGGCATCCCGATGTCGGAGATTGAGAAGTTCGTCTCTATTCTGAACGCCAAGCTGAAGAACGTTCCGCTGCTGCACTTCAAGTCCAAGCTGTATACGGAGATTGCCTCAGAGATGAGCCGCTACGTATCGGGCTATGAAGAGCTGCTGATTATGCTGGATTCGATCATCGAGCGCGAAGAAGAGCGGGTATTCCTCGGAGGCACGACGAATATGCTGACGCAGCCGGAGTTCAAGGATGTAGACAAGGTGAAGAGCATCCTCGACCTTCTCGCCGAAACGCCGAAGATTATCCAGCTCTTCGAGGGTACGGGGGCCTCAAGCGGTATCCAGGTCCGCATAGGTAGCGAGAACAAGCTGGAGGCTGTCAATGATTGCAGTTTGATCACCGCCACCTACTCGTATGAAGGGCAGATGCTCGGTACGATCGGCATCCTGGGACCGACGCGGATGGATTATGCCAAGATGATCAAATTGCTGGACCATTTGTCCAAAGACATGACTCAGCTCATGGAGCGTTGGTATAAATGAGTCAGACGAGACCGCCGGGCGCAGGGCAAGAGGGCGATGAGGCATACGCCACACTGCGCAACAATTTGAATGCCGTTCAAGCCATCTGCTCCGCTGTGGAAGGGACGCTGGGCCCTAAGGGGCTCGACACGATGCTGGTTGGCTCCCACGGCGAGGTAATTATCACCAACGACGGCGTTACGATCCTGGAGAAGATGGATGTCTCTCATCCCGCGGCGCAGCTGCTCGTCCAGGTCGCCCGCTCCCAGCAGGAGCGGGTGGGTGATGGCACAACCACGGCTACCGTGCTTGCGGGAGCGCTTGTCGCCGAAGGAGCAAGACAAGTTACACGCGGCGTGCCGGTGGCCAAGGTGGTCCGGGGTATCCAGGACGGTGTCGCTCAGGCAGCCCGCTCCTTGACGACACGGGCCCGACCGATCGAGGGTCTGGAAGATCCGGTGCTGTACCGGATCGCCTATGTGGCAGGCCGCGAGCAGGCTGATCTTGCCGAGCTGATCGTCGGCGCAGCGCGGCAGCTTGGCGCAGCCAAGCTGCGCGAGGAAACATTCCGGTTCGCCGACGTCGTGCAGTCGCTGGGCCAAGCCCGCGGCGAGGTATGGCCGGGACTGATTGTATCCAAGCGCCCGGCCAACGCCCAGGCCGAGTTCCCCGAGCGAGCGGCACATGTCCTGATTGTTCAGGATGAGTTTGCCCCGGAAGCGGTCGAGGAAGAGGCTCTGACGACCGAGGCCGGCTATCGCAGGCATCTGCAGCTTCGGGAGCATTTTGTCGCAGCTCTGGAGCGCTTGTCCGAGCTGGGTGTAGGGCTGGTGGCCAGCGAGCGCAGCGTAGACCCCGAGGCGGAGCAGTTCTGTACCGACCGCGGAATCATGGTTCTGCAGCGAGTACCGCGCTCCTTGCTGCGGCGGTTGGCAGAATACGCCGGCGCCCGCCCGGTGCGCCGCTCGGCGCTGTACCGGCCGGCGTCAGACTGGGCAGGCTATCTCGGCTATGCCGGGCATATCGCCTACGATGAGCGGCTCGGCTGCGTCCGGATCGCCGAAGGGCGCGGCCGACCGCAGGTCTCCATCGTCGTCGGCGCGAGCACGAACGAGATAGCGGGGGAGAGGCTGCGCATCGCCCGCGATGCGGCATCGGCGCTGCAGGCCGCCCTGCGTAGCGGCTGGCTGCCCGGAGGCGGAGCAGCGGAGATTGCCGCCGCGCATGAGCTGGACCGCTACCGCGAGACGGTGCGGGGGATGGAGGGCTTCGGTGTCGAAGCCGTCGCTCACGCGCTGCGCAAGCCGCTGTCGCAGATCGTGGTCAACGCCGGCTACAACCCGCTGGAGAAGGTCGAGGAAGCGAAGGCCGCCCAGCTTCAGGCAGGCAGCGATGCCCTCGGCATTGACTGCGATACCGGAGCTGTGCTGGACATGACTGAGGCCGGAGTCGTCGACCCAGCCGATGTCAAGCTGCATGCGCTGCAGGCGGCTGGCGAGGTGGCCGCAGCGGTGCTGCGCATTCACACGGTCATCCGGATGCGCCAGTTACGGGAAGAGTAGTTCTCTCGGCTGGCGGGTTTCGGGTCTACCCATGTGGTTACAATAGATAGAGGAACAGATTTGATTAAGGAGGTGACAGATTTTGAATACGGAAGAAAAGAAGCAAGAAGAACAGGCCGGTCAACACGAGCAGGTCGAATCCGCTACATATGAAGCTTTCGAGCAAGCGGAAACGGGAACTGCCGATGCACCATCCGATGCTGTCCAAGCGCAGATTGATGAGGCGAAGAAGCAGGCTGAGGAGCACTACCAGCGTTTGCTGCGTACCCAAGCCGATTTCGATAACTTCAGAAGACGGACGCAGAAGGAAAAGGAAGAGACGGCTAAGTACGGCTCGCTCAAGGTGATTGAGCAGCTGCTGCCGGTCGTTGACAACTTCGAGCGCGCGCTGTCGGCCAGCAAGGATAACAAAGATTATGACGCCCTCGCAAAGGGTATTGATATGATATTCCGTCAGTTGGACCAAGTGCTGGCGGCGGAAGGACTGAGACCGATGGAAGCCGTCGGTACGCCGTTCAATCCGGAATACCACCAGGCGATTATGCAGGTGGAATCCGAAGAGCACGAGGAAGGCATCGTTGTCGAAGAAATTCAGAAGGGATATCTTCTGAAGGACAAAGTGCTGCGTGCGGCTATGGTTAAAGTGAGCTCATAACATCGATTCAATCAAATAAAGGAGGCATTTCCTCATGAGTAAAGTAATCGGGATTGACCTTGGAACCACGAACTCCTGCGTTGCCGTGATGGAAGGCGGCGAAGCCGTCGTAATCCCTAACGCCGAAGGAAACCGCACAACCCCATCCGTTGTAGGCTTTAAGAAGGACGGCGAGCGCGTCGTCGGCGAGACGGCTAAACGTCAAGCGATCACGAACCCGGACCGCACCGTCATTTCGATCAAGCGCCACATCGGTACGAACCACAAGGAAGCGATCGACGGCAAGGATTACTCGCCGCAGGAAATTTCCGCGATCATCCTCCAGAAGCTGAAAGCTGACGCAGAAGCCTACCTGGGCCAAACGGTTACCCAAGCCGTTATCACCGTTCCGGCTTACTTCAATGACAGCCAGCGTCAAGCAACGAAGGATGCGGGCAAAATCGCCGGTCTGGAAGTACTGCGTATCGTCAACGAGCCTACGGCTGCGGCACTCGCTTACGGTCTGGAGAAATCCGAAGACCAGACGATCCTCGTCTATGACCTTGGCGGCGGTACGTTCGACGTATCGATCCTTGAGCTGGGCGACGGCTTCTTCGAAGTTAAAGCGACTAGCGGCGATAACAAACTCGGCGGCGACGACTTCGACCAAGTGATTATCGACTACCTGGTAGCCGAGTTCAAAAAAGAGCACAGCATCGACCTGGGCAAAGACAAGGCAGCTGTTCAACGCTTGAAGGATGCAGCTGAGAAAGCTAAGAAGGAATTGTCCGGCGTACTGACGACAACCATCTCCCTGCCGTTTATTACGGTTGTAGACGGCGTGCCTCAGCATTTGGAGATCAACCTGACCCGTGCGAAGTTCGAAGAGCTGTCCGCAGGACTGGTAGAGCGCACGCTCGGCCCAACTCGCCAAGCGCTTAGCGATTCCGGCCTGACGGCTGACAAAATTGACAAAATCGTCCTCGTCGGCGGCTCCACACGGATTCCTGCCGTACAGGAAGCTGTTAAGCGTCTGACAGGCAAAGACCCTCACAAGGGTGTTAACCCGGATGAAGTTGTAGCTCTCGGTGCCGCTGTACAAGCGGGCGTACTGACAGGCGATGTTAAGGATGTCGTCCTGCTCGACGTTACTCCGCTGTCCCTAGGTATCGAAACGGCAGGCGGCGTCTTCACGAAGATGATCGACCGTAACACGACGATTCCTACGACCAAATCGCAAGTATTCACAACTTATGCCGACAGCCAGCCAAGCGTTGAAATTCACGTTCTGCAAGGCGAGCGTTCGATGGCTAACGATAACAAAACACTCGGCCGCTTTATTCTCGGCGATATTCCAACGGCTCCGCGCGGCATTCCGCAGATCGAAGTTACCTTCGATATCGATGCCAACGGGATCGTCAACGTATCCGCACTGGATAAAGGCACAGGCAAGAGCCAAAAAATCACGATCACTTCCTCCAGCGGCTTGTCCGATGAAGAAATCGATCGCATGATGAAGGATGCCGAATCCCACGCTGAGGAAGACCGCAAGCGTAAGGAAACCGTAGAAGCCCGCAACAATGCGGATCAACTGGTGTACTCGGTGGATAAGACGATCAAGGACCTCGGCGACAAGGTCGATCAGGCGGAGATCGCTAAAGCGAACGAGGGTAAAGAGAAGCTCAAAAAAGCACTCGAGGGCGACAACCTGGATGAGATCAAGGCAGCCAGCGAAGAACTGACGGAGATCGTACAGCAATTGTCCGTGAAGCTCTACGAGCAAGCGGCGCAAGCCCAAGGCGCTGGTGAAGCGGGCGGCGAGCCGCAAGGCGCTTCCAAGAAAGACAATGTAGTTGACGCCGATTATGAAGTTGTAGACGACAAGAAGTAAGTAATTGTCGTACAATGGTAGAGGCTGCGTCTAGTATACGGTAAGTCGTGAAGTCAAAGCCGGCAGCGGCTTTGACTTTCGGCTTTCTTACTGGAAGAAGCCCCGGCATCCGCGAGGACGCCGCTTTAACGGAAGGCTAGGGAGTGGGAGTGAAGGATGAGTAAACGCGATTTCTATGAAGTGCTAGGGCTAGGTAAGGACGCTTCGCAGGAAGAGATTAAGAAAGCCTACCGCAAGCTTGCCCGTCAATATCACCCTGACGTCAACAAAGCCGATGACGCCGAATCGAAGTTCAAAGAGGCGAAAGAAGCGTACGACGTGCTGAGTGACGATCAGAGAAAAGCTCAGTATGACCGCTTCGGCCATGTGGATCCTAACCAAGGTATGGGTGGCGGCGGCGGAGCAGACTTCGGCGGTGGCTTCGGCGACTTGTTCGATATGTTCTTCGGAGGCGGCGGCCAGCGGCGCAATCCGAATGCGCCTCAGCGCGGCAACGACCTGCAATACACGCTGACTGTTGATTTCAAGGAAGCGGTGTTCGGGAAGAAAACCGATATCGTCATTCCGCGTACTGAAAACTGCGATACCTGCCAAGGCAGCGGAGCGAAGCCTGGCACCAAGCCGGATACATGCGGCGTCTGTCATGGTACGGGACAGCAGGAGGTTGTGCAGAATACGGCGTTCGGCCGCATCGTCAACCGCCGCGTCTGCTCGGCTTGTCAAGGGCAAGGCAAGATCATCAAGGACAAGTGCGGCACGTGCCACGGCGCAGGCAAAGTCAAAAAGCAGCGCACCATCAACCTCAATATCCCGGCCGGTGTGGATGACGGCGCTCAGCTGCGGGTAACGGGCGAGGGCGAAGGCGGACTGCGCGGCGGTCCGGCAGGAGATCTGTACGTCGTGATCCGCGTGAAGCCGCATGAATTCTTTGAGCGGGAGAACGACGATATTTACTGCGAGGTTCCGCTTACCTTCGCGCAGGCAGCGCTCGGAGATGAGATCGAAATCCCGACGTTGACCGAGAAGGTGAAGCTGAAGATTCCGGCTGGTACCCAGACGGATACGTACTTCCGGCTCAAGGGCAAGGGCGTTCCGCATCTGCGAGGCTACGGTCAGGGTGATCAGCATGTGAAGGTCGTCGTCGTGACGCCGACCTCGATGAGCGAGGAGCAGCGCGAGCTGCTGCGCGAGTTCAGCCGTCTCAGCGGCGAGCATACGCATGAGCAGAACCAGTCGATTTTTGAACGGATGAAAAAAGCATTCCTGGGCGAGTAAACGCGCACAGGCTCATAACCCCAACGGATAACAGGTCTTACCTGGCCATTCCGTCCGCCTGTTGATACAGATCAACAGGCTTTTTGTTTTGCCCGGAGTTTGTTTTTTTCCGGGTTTTTCCGATGCTTCCGCATATTCGGGCAGATTATGCTCACAATAGAAAGGTCCATTACCTCTCATCGAAAGGAGGCTACCGTCATAGCTACGTCCAATGAAGAGCAGCGTCTTCCGCAAGCTGAGAACGAAGACGTGGAATTCTCCGAGTCGCTGGCTGACGCCGACGACCGGGAAGCGGCCGAGCGTGCTGCGCAGGCCGATGCCCGTCAGGAGCATTCCTGAGCGGCTAAACACAACGAAAACATAAGAAGAGAGGCCCACTCATGACGGAAAAAGGAATTGCAGCTTCCTTCCGCTCCCCGGAGAAAGCCTTGAGCTGTATCCCGAAGCTGCAGGCGCTGCGGGCTTCCGATCTGCACATCGATCAGGATGAGCTTCAATTGACGGGTATGGTCAGCGACTCTGCTTATGAACAGGCGCTACGCGTCATCCGCGAAGCGGGCGGCAGCTGCTGACCAAGGCTTCACCATGCATCCAACTGCCAACGGCTCCGCGGCTATGAGACCACTCAAGCCGGGAGCTGTTTTTGTCTGAAACCAGTGAAAGAATAAGTGTGATGTCATCGGGTAGAGCCACTTATTTTACCGGCCTTCATAATTGTTGTATACTTGGGGTTATGCGTTTATTTGACCGATAGGGGAGGAAAACCGGTGCGTTGGCATGAAATTACCGTACATACGACCGAAGAAGCGATCGAAATGATCACGAACTTTATACATGAGCTTGGCGCAGGGGGCGTTTCCATCGAGGAGTCCGGTACCTTGAACAAGCAGCGCGATACTTCGCTTGGGCAATGGTATGAGCTGCCGCTCAATGACATTCCCGAGGGACGCGCGGAGATCAAGGGCTACTTTGCCGAAGGCACGGATACCGAAGCCGTGCTTGCCGATCTGAAGTCGGCCGTTGAACGGCTGGCTGATTACGATATCGATACGGGGAATCCGGTCTACACTTGGAAAGAAGTCGATGACGAGGATTGGGCGACGGCGTGGAAGCAATATTTCAAGCCGCTGCGCGTGTCCGACCGGTTGACGATCAAGCCGACCTGGGAGGAATATGAGGCCGGAGAGGGCGAGATTATCCTCGAGCTTGATCCGGGTATGGCCTTCGGTACGGGAACCCATGCGACGACGGCTCTTTGCCTCAGAACGCTGGAGAAGGTTGTTCAGAGCGGCGATGAAGTGATCGACGTTGGGACAGGGTCCGGCATCCTGGCTATTGCGGCCGCCAAGCTGGGAGCCAAGCATGTGCTCGCGCTCGATCTCGATCCGGTATCCGTATCCAGCGCTACCGAGAACACGCATCTCAATGGGCTGGAGGATCGGATCACGATCAAGCTCAGCGATCTGCTGCAGGTGCTGAACGAAAACCGTGAGAGCGGATCGTCCGCGCTGGGCGTACAGCTTCCGGTACAGGTGGTCGTCGCGAATATTTTGGCAGAGATTATTCTGCTCTTCGTCCAGGACGTGTACGATGCGCTGGTATCCGGCGGAACATATATCGTATCCGGTGTTATTAAAAGCAAGCAGGAAGTGGTGCAGGACGGGCTTGCTGCGGTAGGCTTTATCGTATCCGAGGTGAACGAGGATCAAGATTGGGTTGTGCTCGTCGCCAGAAAGCCGTAGGTGAGGCAAGCATGAACTGGGATTCTTTCCTAGCCTACCCCGTCGCCGAACTGCCGTTTGTGTTTCTTGTGCTGCTGCTGGCTTTTACCGTACATGAGTTCTCGCATGCTTACCTGGCGGACAAGTTCGGTGATCCTACGCCGCGGGCGATGGGCCGCGTCACGTTGAATCCGCGCGCTCATCTGGATTGGCTGGGGATGATTTTTTTCCTGATCGTGGGGATCGGCTGGGCGCGCCCAGTCCTGATCAACCGTGGGCGCTTCAAGCGTCCGAGGGCGATGGGGATCGCGGTGTCCTTCGCAGGACCGTTCAGTAATCTAGTGCTCGGCTTTATCAGTCTGGTATTGATGTTCATGGTGCACAGCTTCGGCTGGCTGCAGGGGATGAGCGCAGGGACGGCGTTGGCGGTCTCTACGTTTCTGAGGTACATGGTCATCACCAATATTTTCCTGTTCATTCTGAATCTGATTCCTTTCCCGCCGCTCGACGGCTACCGGATTCTGGAGGATTTGCTGCCGGTCCGCTGGGCCATCAAGCTGCAGCAGGTGCAGCAGTGGCTGTTCTACGCGGTGCTGCTCATGTTCTTCATTCCCCCGCTCCGTGCGGTCACGCTGGGTCCGATTTTTGCGTTGCAATACGATATATTAGGCTTTTTCATCCGGGTGCTAACTCCGGTTTTCGGGCCGCTAAACGGTCTGTAGGCTGGCAGATGGCTCAGGCTGAAGGCTGGTCCTGGTGCTTCCTGCAGCCTTGATGATTCCAGGGCTTATACTGGTAATTTAATCGAAAAACGTGTATGATGAAGGTTGACCGTTCTACGTAATTTGTATAACGGTCTCACCTTTTTTTTGTGAAAGCGATGGTTGCGATGCAAAGATATTTCATTCAGCCGGAACAATTTTCCGCTGATCATGTCAAGATATCGGGCGATGACGCCCATCATTTGATCCGCGTGATGCGGGCTAAGGCCGGCGACCGCGTCATCGTCAGCGATGGCGCCCTGCAGGAAGCGCTCGTCGTCATCCGTACGCTGGAGGGTGGCGAGGTGGACGCTGAGATTGAGGAACGTCTGCCGATGGACCGCGAGCCTTCCGTCGACGTATGGATTGCTCAGAGCCTGCCCAAGGGCGACAAGATGGAGCTGGTGATTCAGAAGGGAACGGAGATCGGGGCGGCTCGCTTCATCCCCTTCTCCTCGGAACGGACGGTCGTGCAGTGGGATGCCAAGAAGGAAGGCAAACGGCTAGACCGCTGGCAGAAGATTGCCAAGGAGGCCGCTGAGCAGGCTCACCGCAACCGGATTCCTGCCGTGGATGCGGTAAGGAACTGGAAGGGGCTTATGGAGCTTGCGGCTGCCGCCGATGCGGCCTGGTTCTGCTATGAGAAGCAGGATGCGCAGGAGCTGCGCGCGCTGATCCGCTCAGCCCTTCTAAAGTCCGCCACTGCGGGCCAAGGTTTGGAAGCCGGGGCTGACAAGTCCGGTGCACCCGGTCAGGAGCGGCTCAAGCTGCTGCTGATTGTCGGACCGGAAGGCGGATTTACCGAGCGCGAGGCGGCGCTGGCAGAGGAAGCCGGCTGCCGGGCGGTATCGCTCGGCAAGCGTATCCTGCGGACGGAAACCGCGGCGATGGTAGGTCTCACTTGTATCCTGTACGAGGCCGGAGAAATGGGAGGAGAAGAATAGATGTCGACAGTCGCTTTTCACACACTCGGCTGCAAGGTAAACTTCTATGATACGGAAGCGATCTGGCAGTTATTTAAGCATGAAGGCTATGAGCAGGTCGATTTCGAATCGACGGCGGATATTTATGTCATCAATACCTGCACGGTAACGAATACCGGAGACAAGAAGAGCCGCCAGATGATCCGGCGCGCCATCCGACGCAATCCCGAGGCCATCGTGGCTGTAACGGGATGCTACGCCCAAACCTCACCTGCGGAAATTTTGGCGATCCCGGGTGTCGATCTGGTCATCGGCACCCAGGACCGGGATAAAATTTTGACCTATGTCAAGCAGCTCGAGGCAGAGCGCCAGCCGATCAACGCTGTACGCAACATTATGAAGACGCGGGCGTTCGAGGAGCTGGACGTTCCTGATTTCGCCGACCGGACGCGGGCATTTCTGAAAATTCAGGAGGGCTGCAACAACTTCTGTACCTTCTGCATCATCCCGTGGTCGCGCGGACTAATGCGCAGCCGCGAGCCGCAAAGCGTGCTGAACCAGGCGCGGATGCTTGTCGACGCCGGGTATCAGGAGATCGTGCTGACGGGTATCCATACAGGCGGCTACGGCGAGGATTTGGAAGACTACAGTTTGGCTAAGCTGCTGTGGGATCTGGATAAGGTCGAGGGCTTGAAGCGGATCCGGATCAGCTCCATCGAGGCCAGTCAGATTACGGATGAGGTGCTGGAGGTGCTCCAGCATTCGGACAAAATGTGCCGCCATCTCCACATCCCGCTCCAGGCAGGGCACAATGAGGTGCTGAAGCGGATGCGCCGCAAGTACACGACCGAGGAGTTCGCCGCGAAGATTGAGCATATTCACCGCATTATGCCGGGCGTTGCGATTACCACGGATGTGATTGTTGGGTTCCCTGGCGAGACAGAAGAGATGTTCCAGGAGGGCTACCGCTTTATGGAACGGATGGGCTTCTCCGAAATGCACGTCTTCCCTTACTCGAAGCGTACGGGAACGCCTGCGGCCCGTATGGAGGATCAGGTGGACGAGGAAGTGAAAAACACCCGCGTTCATGCACTGATCGACTTGTCCGAGCGTTTGCAGCTTGCGTATGCGGAACGCTTCGTCGGCGAGGAGCTGGAGATTATCCCTGAGCGGGAGTATAAGGGTCAGCTGGACAGCGGCTTGATTATGGGCTACTCGGATAATTATCTGTCCGTCGTGTTCGAGGGCAGCGAGGAATGGATCGGCCGGGTATGCCGGGTACAAGTAACGGCCCCGGGCGTGAACGAATGCCGCGGCGAGATCGTTGGCGCACCCGGAGCTGTGACGGCAGGAAAGGGAGCGTTGAAGCTGGCGAGCCCTGTAAGGTCTGCAGCAGATAGCGCGGACTCCATTCCCGGGCAAGCGGCTAAAGCCATCGTCTAGCCCGTTACGGCCCAGCATTGTAATCAATACCAGAAGCCCACGCAAGAGTGGAGCCTTGACATAGAGGGGCGCTTGCTGCGGTACATGCGGAAAGGATGTTGTCGATGAAGGAAATTTCAGCAGGCGGAGTCGTATACCGGAAAGCCGCTGACGGGCTTCAGGTGCAGATGATCCAGGACAGATACGGGAAGATTACGCTGCCCAAAGGCAAGATGGAACCGGGAGAAACGGTGGAGCAGACGGCTCTGCGCGAGATTCTGGAGGAGACGGGCATCCAGGGAAGCATCATCCGGCCTCTGGAGACGATCTCCTATCAATTCCAGCTGACTGGTGTCGGTCCGGTCGACAAGGAAGTGCATTATTACTTGGTTGAAGCTACGGGCGGCGAGCTCCAGGCACAAGTGGAAGAAATCCGCGGCGTGGAGTGGCTGGAGCCGCTGGATGCCTGGCATCAGCAGACGACTTCCGGATACGGCAATAATGATAGTGTGCTTAGAAAAGCGTTGACGGCGCTTGGGTTTGAGGTGAACTAGGCAGGGACCGGGCTCCGGCGGGCCGCCCGGCTGCTTATTCATCGGCGTGACGTATGGAAGGCGGAGAACCGGCTGCCCAGCAGCCGGGTTTTCTGTGTAGATGCACAATCAATCAGACGAGGAAAATAGCGGAACCAGGATACCTTATGCTGTGCTTGAAAGCTCTGAGCATCCACATTCCCCGGAGTGCGGCGGATAAGTTACCGTGGTTCCGTTATTTTTGGAAAGCGGGCTATGAACCCGTCAGGGAGCGGAGCAGTTCCGCGATCCCGACTTGATAAGGATAACTTGGTAGTAGAGGCGGAGGAGCAGACGCATGGCAGCGATTTATTTGCAGAAGAAAAGAAAGAAGCGGCTGGAGGAAGGCCACCCCTGGGTGTACCGGACGGAGATCGAGCGTATAGAGGGTGAGCCTGTGCCCGGCAGTCTTGTGGCTGTGCATCGTCATGACGGTGCTTATCTGGCAACCGGCTATTACAATGAGGCGTCGCAGCTTACTGTGCGTATCGTCTCGTACGAACCGCGGGAGGCTTTGACGCAGGAGTGGTTTGCTGAGAAGCTGCAGACGTGCAGACAATTGCGCGAACGGTTCGTGCCGAATGCCCGGTCGTACCGGCTTGTTTATGGAGAAGCGGACTTTCTCCCCGGTCTGATTGTCGACAAGTTTGAGGATATTCTCGTCGTCCAGGTGCTCACGCTGGGGATGGAGGTTGCCAGAGAAGCGCTGCTGTCCGCGCTGATCGAGGTCATGCAGCCTGCCGGCATCTACGAGCGGAGCGACGTATCCGTGCGTGAGCTGGAAGGACTGGAGCGCCGTAAGGGATTGCTGTATGGGGAATGTCCGAACCATGTGACGATTCGCGAGAACGGTCTGCTCGTGGAGGTCGATATCGTGGACGGCCAGAAGACGGGCTACTTCTTCGACCAGCGCGAGAACCGGGCGGCAATCGCACCGCTGATGCTGGGCTGGGGTGGGCGCAGCGGCATCCGAACGGTCGATCAGCTGATGGACGATGGAACCACGAAGCGGATTCCTGTGAATAAGAGCGGCCAGGAAGTGACCTTCCCTTATTGGGATGGGGCAACCGTACTGGAGTGCTTCTCGCATACGGGGAGCTTTACGCTGCATGCGTGCCAATACGGAGCCAAGAAAGTAACCTGTCTGGACATTTCCGAGCATGCTGTGGAATCGGCCAGACGCAATGTGGAGCTTAACGGGTTCGCCGAGCGGGTGGAGTTTGTGGTTGCGGATGCGTTCGATTACTTGCGCGCGCAGGTTCGCGGTCAAGAGCAGCGGGAGACCAGGGGGCAGGCGGACCGCCGCAAGGTGGATACGTCCATTCCGATGGCGGCCAAGGGAAGAACCTGGGATGTCGTTATCCTGGATCCCCCGGCTTTCGCCAAATCCCGAAGCGCTGTCGAAGGCGCATGCCGCGGGTACAAGGACATCAATCTGCACGGAATGAAGCTGGTCAATGAAGGCGGCTACCTGGTAACGGCCAGCTGCTCCTATCATATGAAGCCCGACTTGTTTCTGCAGACGATCCGCGAGGCAGCCGAGGATGCAGGCAAAACGTTGCGTCTGATCGAATTCCGCGCAGCCGGAAAGGACCACCCCCGTATTTTGGGTGTGGACGAAGGACATTATCTGAAATTCGCTATTTTTGAAGTAAGAACTCGAAGGTAGCGGTAAAGGAGTGGGGCTGGAGATGGATATTTTCGAAGCCATACAAGGACGACGGACGACAGGGCGCGTCAAGGATGAGCCGGTCGGCAAAGAGGTCATTGAGCGCATTCTGGAGGCGGGCAACTGGGCGCCCAGTCATCATGCGACGGAGCCATGGCGGTTTTTCGTGATGACAGGCAGCGGACGCAGCCGGCTGGGAGAGGCTTATGCGGCTATTGCTGCGGAAGCGGCCGGTGGTGATCTGTCCGAAGAGGCTGCCGGTAAGCATAGGGGGAAAGCGTTCCGTGCTCCGGTCGTCATCGCCGTAGCCGTCTCTCCATCCCCGGAGAAAGGCGTGATCCGCATCGAGGAGTATGCGGCGGCTCATGCGGCTACGCAGAATATGCTGCTGGCGGCTCATGCGCTCGGATTGGGGGCCATCTGGCGTTCCGGCGAACCGATGTACCATCCGCTTATGCAGCAGACCTTCGGGCTGGAGCAAGGAGAGGAGCTGGTCGGACTTCTTTATCTCGGGTATCCTGCTAGCCCTCTGCCAGCAGGCAAGCGCAGACCGGCAGAAGACAAAACGGAATGGATCATAGACTAAGGGACGTTCTGCAGCATCCGCTTGCCCGCTAGGGAGAACGGCATCTGCCCCAATCTATGAATCTGGAAGCAGACGGACACCCGTCTGGCCGCTAGCGCTCTCAAGCGCAGCAGCCGGGCGGGTGTTTGTATTTGGGCGGGGATCTGGAGGGAGGCCGGCCGGTTAATGGCCAATGCATCGACAGAGAGTGCCTGATCGGACTGCAAGATTCATAGAGAACAAATGTTCCTGATGCAGGGAATATGCTATAATATAGGAGAGAGGTATGAACTCATCGCCGCTTTTTGGTAAGATCTTCTTGAAGAACCCAAAACAGACTTTATTTGATAGAATAGTAGAGCCTTGGCATGTGTACGGTTGGAGGGGGAGAGTGGAATATGGCGTTTCAATTTGTGCTCGGACGGGCCGGAACGGGGAAAACGACCTATTGTCTACATGAAATCAAGAAGGAGCTGAAGGAAGCTCCGCAGGGACCGGCGCTGATCTGGCTGGTGCCGGAGCAGGCTACGTTCCAGGCTGAGTATGCGCTGATATCAGACCCTGAGCTGGGCGGTACGCTTCGTGCCCAGGTATTAAGCTTCCGGCGGCTGGCCTGGCGCGTGATGCAGGAGGTCGGGGGCACAGCGAGGCTTCCGATCGACGATACGGGTAAGAAACTGCTGCTGCACCGCTTACTACATAAGCACCGCGACCGGCTGAGAAGCATGCATGGAGCTGCGGATCAGGCCGGATATCTGGATCATATGAACCAGCTCTTCACGGAGCTGAAGCGTTATCGGATTTCGGCAGATGAGCTGGCGGATTTTTACGGCACTCGCGTTGCCTCGTCTGAACGGAGCGGGGCTTCGTTTGCCAATAAGCTGCATGACCTGCAGCTTGTCTATGCCGAGTTTCAGACAGAGCTGTCCAGATTGTACCTGGACGGAGAGGATTATTTGACGCTGTTGGCCGGGCAAATCGGTCAGTCTGCTTACCTGCGCCATGCGGCCTGCTGGATGGACGGCTTTCACGGCTTTACACCGCAGGAGTCGGCGGTTGTGGAGCAATTGGCGCTGCATGCGGACGAAGTTAGCATGACGCTGAATCTGGATCGGCCTTACGCCGCAGGAACTTCGCTGCACGAGCTGGAGCTATTCCACCCGACGGCGCGCACGATGATGCAAGTGTCCCAGCGTCTGGCCGAGCTAGGCTTGGACGTTAAGCCACCCGTCGTGCTGGAGGCTTCGCCGCCTGTACGATTCTCGTCCAACCCGGTGCTGGCCCATCTGGAGCGGCATTGGGGAATGGGTGTGAAGCCGGCTTACCGGATGAGGCCGGAAGAGCGAGCAAGCAGCGCTCTGCACATCACCGCAGCTGTACACCGGCGCGCGGAGGTGGAGGGTATTGCCCGCGAAATCCGGCGGCTGGTCCGCGAGGAAGGCTTGCGCTGGCGGGACTGCGCCGTCTCCATCCGCAATATTGAAGCATACGGGGATTTGATTGCAGGCACATTTGCGGATTATGGAATCCCGCTGTTCCTCGATCAGAAGCGCTCGGTGCTGCATCATCCGCTGGTGGAGTTCGTCCGGTCTGCCTTGGAGGTAGCCCGGCAGCATTGGCGGTATGACGCGGTATTTCGCTGTATCAAGACGGGATTTTTTCTGCCGATGCAGAAACGGGACGATAAGGAGTCAGGCCAGGCCGGAGAGCGGGTTTCCCGTCTTGGCTTCGATCAATTGGAGAACTACGTGCTCGCCTTCGGCATTCAGGGGTCCAGATGGCGTGAGGGAACGGATTGGACTTACCGTTATCATACATCCATCGAGCACGAGGAGAACGATCAGGGCGGGGACTCGGCCTTCCTGCGCTCGATCAACCGTTATCGCAGGCTGGTCTCGGAGCCTCTTGGCGCCTTCCAGGACCGGCTGCGGGAACGAAAGACGGTCCGGGGCCGGGTGGAGGCGCTGTATGAGCTGCTGACCGGGCTTCATGTGCCGGAAAGGCTGGAGGCCTGGGGACAGTCTGCGCTCAAAAACGGCCAGCCGGAGAAAGCACGTGAGCATGCGCAGGTGTGGGACAAGCTGATCGATATGCTGGACCAGCTCGTCGAGCTGACGGGCGATGAAGAAACGTCGCTGGAGCAATTCGTTAAGCTGCTGGAGGCTGGTGCGGAGAGTATCAAGCTCGGGCTTGTTCCGCCTACCCTCGATCAGGTGCTGATCGGAAGTATGGACCGCACGCGCTCCGCAGGGGTTCGGCATCTATTCGTGCTGGGCGTGAATGAAGGCGTGATGCCTGCCAAAATCGTTGAGAGCGGGGTGCTTACCGAAGCCGAGCGGCTGCATCTGGCCTCGCAGGGGCTGCAGCTCGCGGAGGACAGCAGGCGGAGGCTGCTCGACGAAGCCTTCCTCATCTACAACGCGTTATGCACGCCGAGCGACGGCCTGTGGATCAGTTACCCGCTCGCTGACGAGGAAGGAAAATCATTGCTCCCGTCCGATGTCATCCGCCAGTTGAAGAGGCTGTTTCCGGATCTGACGGAAGGGCTGATGCTGAACGAGCCTGAAGCGCAGGCAGAGACCGGAGAGCAGTTGGACTTTGTATCGCATCCGGACAAGGCGTTGTCGCTGTTGGTCGTACAGCTCAAGCAATGGATGCGGGGAGCCCCGATTCATGGTGTATGGTGGTCGGTGTACAATTGGTTTGCGAGGCAGCCTGCATTCAGCGGGAAGCTGGCGCGGATGACGGAGTCGCTGCAATACACGAATCGGATCGCTCCGCTCGCCGAGGCTACGAGCCGGGAGCTGTATGGGGATACGATCGATACGAGCGTATCCCGGATGGAGCGTTTCGTCGCCTGTCCGTTCTCGCAGTTCGCTTCTCACGGACTGCGGCTGAAGGAACGGCGGATGTTTCGGCTCGAGGCGCCGGATGTGGGGCAGCTCTTCCATGCGGCGCTCAGCCAGTTCGCCGAGCAGATCGTCGCCGAGGGCGCCGATTGGGGCGGCATGACGGCAGCGGAATGTGAGCGCCGGGCGGCGCTCGTCATCGACGCGCTCTCGCCGAGGCTGCAGGGCGAAATTCTGCTGAGCTCCAAGCGGTATCACTATATCGCCCGCAAGTTGAAGCAGGTGATCGGCCGGGCGGCGTTTATGCTAGGCGAGCACGCCAAGAGGGGACAATTCCAGCCGATCGGTCTGGAGATTGGGTTCGGAGCCGGTGAGCAGATACCGGCGCTGCATTACGACCTGGACAACGGCGTGAGAATGAACCTGCGCGGGCGTATCGACCGGATCGACCGGGCGGATACCGAGAACGGGGCGCTGCTGCGGGTGATCGATTACAAGTCGAGCTCCAGGGCACTGCAGCTGGGCGATGTGTATTACGGCCTTTCGCTGCAGATGATGACCTATCTGGACGTCATTCTAAGGCATTCTCCGCTTTGGCTGGGTACTCAGGCACAGCCGGCGGGCGTGCTGTACTTCCATGTTCACAACCCAGTGCTGCAGGTAAAGAATGCGCTGAGTGCCGAGCAGGTGGACAAGGAGTTGAAGAAAAGGTTCAAGATGAAAGGGCTGCTGACGGCCGATCCGGATACGGTCAGACTGATGGACAGCGCGCTGATCGGGGCGAGCGGGTACTCTGAGCTGCTGCCCGTAGCATTGAAGACGGATGGGGGGTTCTATAAATCCTCCTCCGTGGCGACAGAGCAGGAATGGAGTACAGTCAGACGGCATGTGCAGCGGACGATCCGGGAGATCGGCACGTCGATGACCGACGGTCATATCGCTATTGAGCCGTACCGTAAGGGAACGACGGTCGCATGTCAGACCTGCTCCTTCCAGCCGGTATGCCAATTCGATTCGCAGCTTGCCGGCAATAGCTATAAGCAATTGCCGATGCTTGGCAAGGATTTGGCTCTGGAGCTGATGGAGCGCCGGGTCACACAGGCTCCCGATGAGGGGGGCCGGTCCTCGGTAGATACGGGTTTGGCTGATTATGGAACGACAGGATCGGTTCCGAAGCGTCAGCCGGAGGCTGAGGATACCCATACACCCCGGAACGGGGCACCAGCACCACGGACATTCCGTCCCGCAGCGTCCCGGCCTACGCCTCTGGCAGCCTTGGAAACTGGCGGAGACCCAGAGGCTGAGCAGCATGAGGGGTTCTCGAACGGAGTGGATTTGAAGGCTAGCGAGAGACAGACCGGTCATAAGGATAGCAACAGGAAGGGTGGGGGAGCTTGATGACGACGAATTTTATGCCAAAGCCGGAAAACAGCACCTGGACGGACGATCAATGGAAGGCGGTCGCGGTGCGTGGAGCTTCCGTGCTCGTAGCCGCCGCCGCCGGATCAGGTAAAACCGCCGTGCTGGTGGAGCGCATCATTCGCCGCATCTCGGACCCGCAGGAGCCGATTGACGTTGACCGGCTTCTGGTCGCTACCTTTACGAAGGCGGCTGCCGCCGAAATGCGCCACAGGATTAGCGATGCGCTCGAGAAGGCGCTGTCCGTGGACCCGGGTTCCGACCATCTGCGCAGACAGCTGGCGCTTATTCCCCGGGCCTTCATTACGACGCTGCACTCCTTCTGCATGGAGGTGATCCAGAAGCATTACCAGTCGATCGGGCTTGATCCCGGCTTCCGGATTGCCAATGAAACGGAAAGTGCGCTGCTGCGCCAGGAGCTGCTCGAGGAGCTGCTGGAGCAGCGGTACGGCCAGACGGCTGAAGGCGATCCGTTCTGGCTGCTGGCGGACACATTCAGCGGGGACAAAAACGACGATGGCCTGTTCCGGCTGGTGCAGCGTCTGTACGACGACTCGCGCAGCCATCCGTGGCCGGAGCAATGGCTGCAGGATTGTGTGCGCTTGTTCGAGGAGCGTCCGGAGGGAGAAAGCCATCCGTGGCTGGCCAGCATGAAAGCGGCCGTGAGGCTGGAGCTTCAAGGCATGGAAGGACTGCTGCGTGAAGCGGTCCG
The DNA here is from genome assembly GCF_038070315.1 of Paenibacillus filicis. Classification (NCBI taxonomy): domain Bacteria; kingdom Bacillati; phylum Bacillota; class Bacilli; order Caryophanales; family Paenibacillaceae; genus Paenibacillus; species Paenibacillus filicis. The sequence continues at coordinate 270,367 of NZ_JBBPCC010000009.1, forward strand.
TCTGGCTGGCAGCCCTGGAGGGCCTGAGCCGTATTTGTCCAATCTGGATGACGATCTGGCGACGGTGGGCTATTTGCTGGAGATGAGCGGGGGGACTTCCTGGGATCACTTGTACCACGCTTTCCAGGGTGCGGCGTTTGGCAAGCTGAAGCCCTGCAAGGGCGATCAGGTGGACAAGGCGCTGCAGGAGCAGGTGAAGGAGCTTAGGAATAGCGCCAAGGACAAGCTGGCGTCGGTGAAGGAGGAGTGGTTCGGCCGCAGTCTGGAGGAATACGCGGGGGAGCTGGAACGGATGGCTCCGTTGATGCGCACGCTGGCCTCGCTCGTCACGGAGTTCGGAGAAGCGTATCGCCTAGCCAAGGCCGACAAGGGACTGGTGGATTTCGGTGATCTGGAGCATTATTGCCTGCAGATCCTGTACGATGCCGAGTCCGGTCCCGGAGGGCTACTGCCGTCTGCAGCCGCTCGGGAATACCGCGAGCAGTTCGTGGAAGTCATGCTCGATGAATATCAGGACACCAACCGCGTCCAGGAGACGATCGTCGCGCTTATTTCGAGGGAACAGCCGGGCAATCGTTTTATGGTCGGCGATGTGAAGCAGAGTATCTACCGGTTCCGTCTGGCGGAGCCGGGGTTGTTCCAGGAGAAATACCGGAGCTACAGGCTCGATGGAGCGGAGCCGGGGCAGCGCATCGATCTGGCGCGGAATTTTCGCAGCCGCCGGGAGGTCGTGGACGGAACGAACTATATATTCCGCCAGATTATGAAGGAAAGCGTCGGAGAGATCGACTATGACGAGCGTGCGGAGCTGGCCTACGGCGCAGCCTATCCCGAGGGAGACGGCGGCGAACGTGCGGCCGAGCTTGTGCTGATCGACCGTTCCGCGATGGCCGAGCCGTCCGAAGAGAGCATCCCCGAGGCTGATGGGGAGCCGGGAGATAACGCTGGCGGATCAGAAGCGGCATCCGAGGCGCGCGACATGGAGACGGCGCAGCTCGAAGGACGGTTTCTCGCCGAACGCATCCGCACGATGATGGGAGCAGACGGCGGAGGCAAGTACCAGGTCTTCGACAAATCGACGAAAGCTATGCGGGACATCGCCTACAAGGATATCGTCGTGCTGCTGCGGGCAACCCAGCAGTGGGCGCCTGTGCTGATCGAAGAACTCCGGCAGCAGGGGATTCCTGCGTATGCGGAGCTGAATACCGGCTATTTCACGGCGACAGAAGTTCAGGTCGTGCTGTCCCTACTGAAAATTATCGACAACCCGTATCAGGATATCCCCTTAGCAGGCGTGCTTCGTTCCCCGCTCGTCGGACTGAACGAGGAGGAGCTGGCTGCGATCCGTATCGCACGCAGGAACGGGCCATTCTTCGATGCGGTGCGCGCTTATGCGGCAGGAGCTTCGTCCGATCTTGTGACGGCAGAGCCTGATGCTGTCGAAGACGGGGAGGATGCCGCCGCCGCCCTGCTGCAGCAAACGGGTAAAGACGGGCTGCAGGCTGCACGCGCTCTGCATCTTCCGGGGGCGGAGGCTGCCGAGAGCGATGTGGACCCGCTGAGCAGCAAGCTGCGGCGCTTCCAGGCGGCGCTTGGCGTATGGCGGATGCAATCGCTGCAGGGACCGCTTGCCGAACTGATCTGGAATATTTACCGGGAGACCGGGTATTTCGATTTTGTAGGCGGGCTGCCCGGCGGGGAGCAGCGTCAGGCCAATCTGCGCGCCCTGTACGACCGGGCCAGACAGTACGAGGCCACCAGTCTGCGGGGGTTGTTCCGATTCTTGCGTTTCGTGGAGCGGATGCAGGACAGTGGAGGAGATCTTGGGACCGCAAGGGCGCTGGGTGAGCAGGAGGACGTGGTCCGGATCATGACCATTCACAAAAGCAAAGGGCTGGAATTTCCCGTCGTTTTCGTGGCCGGCTGCGGCAAAATGTTCAACCGGCGCGAGCTGACGGACGCCTTCCTGCTGCATAAGGAGCTGGGCTTCGGTCCTAAGCTCCTGGAGCCGGATACAAGGGTCAGCTATCCGACCCTTCCCTGGCTGGCCATCAAGCAGAAGATCCGGATGGAAATGCTCGCGGAAGAAATGCGGGTGCTGTACGTGGCGCTTACTCGGGCCAAGGAGAAGCTGATTCTCGTTGCCAGTGTTCGCGGGCTGGAGAAGCTGCTCAGTTCGTGGGCAAGGCATGCGGATTTGGCGGAACCTGCGCTGCCTGATGATACACTGGCTGCAGCGAAGTGCTACCTGGATTGGATCGGTCCTGCGCTGATGCGCCATCCGAATGGAGAGACGCTCCGGGAAGCCATAGGGCTGGACGGCAGAGCGCATCCGTCGATGCGGCAGGAAGCTTCGCAATGGCATATTCAGGTATTCAGCCCTGAGCGGTTTGCCTACATCGCGCAGGCGGCGTCAGGAACGGAAGCGGCGGCTGCCGATGAACGATGGAGCTCTGTTATGCGTCAGGAGCCGGTGGACGGCACCGAGCGGTGGGAAAGCGACGTCTGGCGGAGGCTGTCCTGGAAGTACGAGCATCCGGATGCGACCCAGGTGTTCTCCAAGACCTCGGTCACCGAGCTGAAACGGCTTTCGGAACACGAGAAGCTGCTGGAGCTGTTTGCGGAAGATGCCGCAACGGCAGTGTGGGGGCAGACGGAGCCGGGAGCCGGGGTGCGGCTTTCGACCCGGGAAACTATGCAGGCTGGACCGGATAAGGCGAGCCATACGGATAAAGACTCCGTGAAGCCTGGATCTGGGCAAAGTTACCAGCCGCTGATCGTCCGCAGGCCGCGCTTTATCGAGCAGCGGGAGCTGAACGCGGCAGAACGAGGCTCGGTCTTCCACGCCGTGATGCAGCATATTCCGCTGAACCGCCTTCCGGGAGAGGATGATATCCGGGCGACTCTGGCGGATATGGTCAGCCGGGAGCTGCTGACAGAGGCTCAGCAGGCACTGGTCGATCCGCAGGTTATCGCCTCGTTCTTCAGCAGCGGGCTGGGCGGCCGCCTGCTATCCGCCCGGCAGGTGTACCGCGAGCTGCCCTTCAGCTTCGGCATGCCTGCGGCGGATGTGTACAGAGGCGAGGATGCTTCGCTGAACACGGAAACCGTGATGCTTCAGGGCGTTATCGATTGCCTCATCGACGAAGGGGACGGTCTCGTGCTCGTCGATTACAAGACGGATAGGCTCAAGGGCTCGTCTCCGAACCGGCTTGCCGAAAAATACCGGCTCCAGTTGGAGCTTTACTCACGCGCCGTCGAGGCGATCTGGAAGAAGCCGGTGAAGGGCACGTTTGTTTTTCTGTTCGACGGGGCTCATATCGTGGAATTGTAAGGGGAGGGATTAAGCTATGCGTATTTTGCATACGGCGGATTGGCATTTGGGACGTACGCTCGAAGGGCGCAGCCGGCTTGCGGAGCAGGAGGCGTTCATCGACGAGCTGGCGGCTATCGTTAGCGACCGGCAGATTGATCTCGTGCTATTGGCGGGTGACGTGTATGATTCCGTCAATCCTCCGGCAGCGGCGGAGCAATTGTTCTATGAAGCGCTCGCCCGCCTCTCCGATCAAGGGAGGCGGCCGGTGTATGTCATCGCCGGGAATCATGACCATCCTGATCGTCTAGCGGCAGCCGCGCCGCTGGCGGACAAGCTGGGCGTGAAGCTGATCGGATTGCCGGAGCCGCGTGTACACCGGATTGACGTGGCGCGCACCGGGGAGAGTGCAGTTCTGTTCGCGCTGCCCTATCCGTCGGAATCCCGGCTCAAGGAGCTGCTGACCGAGGAGGCCGATGAGTCGGTGCTTCGCGCAGCTTATTCGGACCGGGTGCGGCATATCGCCCAGGAGCAGGCCCGTCACTTTGGGCCGGATACGGTAAATTTGCTGATGAGCCATCTGTATGTGATGGGCGGCAAGGAAACGGAATCGGAACGTCCGATTCAGGTAGGCGGAGCCTATACCGTGGATGCTTCGGCCCTGTCTGTGGGCGCAAGCTATGCGGCTTTGGGCCACTTGCACCGGCCCCAGCAGCAGACAAGTGGTGACTGCCTGCTCCGCTACAGCGGGTCTCCGCTGGCCTACAGCTTCTCTGAAGCCGGGCAGGCCAAGTCGGTGACGATTATCGAGATCAAGCCGGGGGGAGAGCCGGTGCTGGAGGAGCTCTATCTGTCCTGCGGCCGGCCGCTCGTGACCTGGACGGCTCGTGGCGGTCTTGCCGAGGTTCAGCGCTGGCTGGAGGAAGGTAAGGATGCCACCGCCTGGATCGACCTGGAGGTGCATCTGCAGGAAATGATCTCGCTGGAGCAGATTCACCGGCTGCGGCAAGAGCGGGAAGGGCTGATCCATATTCGGCCTCTGTATCCGGAGCTTCAAACGGAAGCGGAAACGGTTCTTCAGGTGGCAAAGGTTCCGATGGACGAGCTGTTCCGGCGGTTTTACGAGCGGCAGACGGGCGGGGCACAGCCGGAGGCGGAGCTGACCCGATTGTTTCTGGAGCTGCTGGCCGATGAAGAGGAGGAGCCGGCGGCTGGATAGCAGCCTATACGGGTAACTTGCCGGTGTACATAAGGAGGAGCTTGACATGAGGCCGATATTGCTGCAAATTACAGGCCTGCAGAGCTACAGGGAGCTGCAGGAGATCGATTTCGCCGCCCTGACGGGAGCGGGCGTCTTCGGCATATTCGGTCCGACGGGCAGCGGCAAGTCGTCGCTGCTGGACGCGATCACATTGGCGTTGTTCGGCAAAGTGGAGCGCGCTCCCGGTGGTACCCAGGCCGTGATGAATCAGGCCGAGGATCTGCTGGCCGTGTCGTTCAGCTTTGAGCTGTCATCCCCCGGCGGCGCGATCCGCTACCGGGTAGACCGGCAGTTCAAGCGCAATGGCGAGCTGTCCATGCTGGGCAGCGTCTGCAGGCTGATCCGTTATCAGGACGGGGAGACAGTGGTGCTCGCAGATAAAGCCGGTGAGGTGAATCATCAGGTACAGGAGCTGCTCGGCCTGTCGATGGCCGACTTCACCCGGGCGGTGGTGCTCCCGCAAGGCAAGTTCGCAGAGTTCCTTACCTTGGCGGGCAAAGACCGGCGTGCGATGCTGCAGCGCCTGTTTCATCTGGAGCCATACGGCGACCGGCTTAGCGCCAAGACGTCGGCGCGCTTCAAAGAGGCCGATGCCGGGCTCAAGCAGCTCCAGGCCGAGCAGCAAGGGCTGGGCGACGCGTCGCCGGAGGCGCTGGCGCTTGCCGAAGCGCGCCTGGACGAGGCGCGCCTTGCGGCACAGGCCGCCCGCGAAGCGCTGGCGGCCTGCGAGCGCCTCGCCGCCGAGCGGCGCGCGGTGCGCGAGCTGCAGCGCGAGCATCACGCGCAGGGCATCCGCCGCGCGGAGCTCGCTGCGGATGCGCCGCGCCTCGCTGCGCTGGCCGGACGGCTCGCCCGCGCGGCTGAGGCGGAACGGCTGCGCCCGCTGGTGCGCAGGCGAGCGG